>QMWL02000065.1 GCA_003661605.2 archaeon | reverse complement strand
CCTCGATATAGGAGGTGGTGCGTCTAGGGAGCGTGTAGAACGAGGACTTCGCTTAGTCTACTCAAACCCGAGAGTAAAGGCAGTTGTGATGAACATCCTCGGAGGGATAACACGTTGCACAGAGGTAGCGGAAGGTGTGTTACATGCCCAACAGGATCCTAACTATAAGCCAACGTTCATACGCTTGCGAGGTACGCTGGAAGAAGAAGGTCGCAAAATTTTGCAAGAAAGAGGGATTAGTGTATTTATGGAGCTAGATGAACTACTGCAAGCAGTAAAAGCGTACCTACGAGGCGAGTAGCGATGGCAATCCTAGTAGGGAAAGAGACACGGGTTGTTGTCCAGGGTATCACCGGGCGAGAGGGTCGCTTTCACACAAAGCTAATGCTCGAGTACGGCACAAAAGTCGTATCAGGAGTGAGACCGGGTAAGGGAGGAGAGGAAGTCTGGGGTGTTCCCGTATTTGACACAGTTCAAGAAGCTGTTGAGCAAACTGGTGCAAACGCCTCTATCGTATTCGTCCCAGCCGCGGCGGCTAAAGATGCCGTACTAGAAGCGATCGATGCGGGAGTACCGCTTATCGTAGTTATTACAGAGGGGATACCAAAGCTAGACGCCATTGATATGGTGAGAGAGGCGCAGCGTAAGGGAATTAGGATAATTGGACCCAATACGCCAGGTGTAATATCACCAGGAAAATGTAAGCTAGGCATTATGCCTGCGTTTGCTTATACTGAAGGATGCGTTGGCATTATATCAAGAAGTGGAACTCTATCTTACGAGATAGCATACGATATTTCTTCGCAAGGACTGGGAGTATCCACCTCGGTTGGCATTGGAGGAGACGCAATTATTGGAACATCCATTGTAGAGTGTCTTGAACTGTTCAGAGACGATGATGAAACAGAGGCAGTAGTCATAATTGGCGAGATAGGAGGTGACGAAGAAGAGCGCGCAGCAGAGTACATTGCACGAACGCAGTATCCAAAACCAGTTTTTGCATACATAGCAGGTCGAAGCGCACCACCAGGAAAGCGTATGGGACACAGTGGTGCGATCATCTCTGGAGGATACGGAACTGCAGAGTCTAAAGAACGAGCATTGAGGAAGGCAGGAGTTATCGTTGTTGACAATCCGTATATGTTGGGTAAAGTCGTTAAGGATCGTCTCCGCCGATAGGGTTTTTAAGAACGAATCAGTTTTGCCCGATCGATGTCGTTAGCAGATAGCTTCAAGAGGCAGCTGGCTATGAAGTATAGACTGTACTACAAGGTGTGTCGGAAGTGTGGTGCACGAAATCCCATGAGTGCAGAAAAGTGCAGGCGGTGTAAAAGCAGGGATTTAAGGGAGAAACACCGCCTTATGACTGCCAAGAAGTAGCGTGAAAATTAAAACCGATGAAGTAGCTTTTAGCGAGGGCCGGTGGTCTAGCTTGGTATGACGCCGCCCTCACGCGGCGGAGGACCCCGGTTCAAATCCGGGCCGGCCCACCATATGTGTTAAAACTAGGAAGTTCTCCAAGCGGATGGGGCGAAAGCTACGGGGGCTTATGTTAATCGAAGCTCTAGGATTACCTCACCCGCCGTGGGTGTATGGAAGTGCGGAACACGTTTTAGAGAAGTTGAAAACGATGAAACCGCCACTTACTGTACGAACAGACGTTCTTGAAGACAGTTTGGTTCTAGGTCTTCCTAGGCTTGTTCCCGCAAGAACATTGGAGGAAGCAGAGGAGTTTATAAAAAAGTATGGAACTGAGTATAGCTATATCATATGCCCCGTCCTAACGGCACAAGTTAGTGGGACGGTGATGTTTATATCTGAGGGACGACTTCTCATAGAGGGAGTGGAAGGCGATTGTTGGAATCTGCTTCAGTACGGGAGGGTGGATTTCAGGTGGGAGCCTCCAAAACCGCCCGAGGGACGATGGCAGGATTTAATATCCGAACAACGGCTGCTAGATATCTTTAGATTCGGAAGCAGAATTCCAAAGGAGTATCTGGCGGAGTGGCTTGTAACACCTGAGGGAAAGCTATACTTTGTAGATCTGTATCCTGTATCAGGAGCGGGTGGTGGACCGGGGGGGATTTGAACCCCCGACCTCCGCCGTGCCAAGGCGGCATCCTACCAGGCTAGACGACCGGCCCTCAGGGGCTTTACGTAACCATACTGATAAGCATAGCGGTGAGGTGTAGTAGGAGCTAGTAGTACGGGTTATTTGATACGCTTTCTCCTCCCTATCGTTTTCTTGTTCTGCCACGAATACTTGCGTATTTTTGGGTCTGGAAATCCGCAAGCCGCACACCGCTTCTTACGGACATGATAGGCACGTCTGCCGCAACGTCGACAACGAATGTGAACGGTTTTTCGCGAATGCCTCCCAAACGAGGTGGTTCCCTTAACCATACTATTCGCTCACCTCCTCGATTTCTATTGCCTCAATGGGAGATATAGCTACTACGTTGTCGCCACGTATCAGGATTGTTCCCAAAGTTTCGACACTACCGTCTTTATGCAGACGCTCCGCTTGCTCTAACAGCAGGTTGATGTGAATATCGAAACAGCGTAGTTGACCACGTATGCGAACGCCGCCCTTTAACACAACTAGCACTTGCTTGCCTACTAGCTTTTCGAGTAGGGGCATGCTCCCTCCAGACACGCTCTTCAACGCATCGGGTTCAGTTAATGAGCGATATAAAGCCTCTTTCAACACCATCTGTGAAGCGTCGCATGCTGTCAAAGAGCGATGCAAAGCGTTTCTTAAGGCGGTTATACTCTGAGGCACTACTACCCGAAGGTAGTTGGAAAAATGTGGAGATTCTGGAGGAAGAGGGAAAGCGTGTCTATGTGATCGATGGAGAACTTACCTACCTCGTAGTAAAAGAGAGGATTGTGCCTAGTGTCTTTACAGCAGAGGTGCTATCGATTCCCAAGGTGGTGGTAGACCGCGGAGCAATCCCCCATCTGATCAACGGAGCCGATGTTATGGTACCAGGAATAGTTCGGGTTGAGGAGTTTGAACAGCATGGAATTGTTCGAGTTTTCGGAGAGGGAGCAAGCGCGGTACTTTGTGTGGGTTATGCGCTTATGTCAAGTAGCCAAATTAAATCTGCAAAGCGAGGAAAAGCCATTAAAAACATTCATCATATTAATGACAAGCTATACCAATGGCTACTAGAGCTAGGCTTTAGGAGACTCGTGAAGCGGGAATAACACTTTTCAAAACAAGGATAACGGTTTGTGGATTTGAGTGGAGAGGAGCAGCCTGTGGTTTATCTTCAAGCGCTTAGGGTTAGGCAAGAGGAGGACTTCAAGAAAGTTAGAGAATTGGTTCAATCGAATACGATTGTGATTATGAATGTGGAGGAGATGTTCGATCGAGACTTCAGTACTTTATACAGAGAGGTGAAGAAACTTGTTGAGTTTGTAGAGCAAATAGGAGGGTCTATAGCACGTTTAGGGCATTCGAGAATAATCGTAGCACCACCTACTGTTCGTATGATATTGCCTAAGAAAACTAAGGCGAGCTAAAGCGCTCGAATAGTTTCTAATAGCTGAGGAGCGATGGTAGGTACTTTGTATGCGTTTCGAATAAAGCTAGCGAATGAACGCGCTTTCGTTCCCTCTCCGTGAACAACAACTACGCGTTGAAGAGTACGTAAGAAGCGCCGCACAAAGTTGGATAGCTGGCGCCGATCCGAGTGAGCTGAAAACCCAGTAAGCTGACGGATTCGCATTTCAACGCGAACTCGCTCTATCTGCCCGTCAGGTCTGTAGAAGGTTAGGTCTCGCTCACCTTCTAGAATCCTTCGTCCCAGCGTTCCCTCTATCTGATAGGATACGAACACGAGTACGTTCCTCGGCGAAGAGGCTAAGTAACGAAGGTAGTCCAAAATGGGTCCGCCCTCAAGCATACCTGAAGTAGCAAGTATTACCGCGGGTCCACCTGTGATAATTTCCTCACGCTTCTCGGGTCCCTTCACGATCTCGAAGCGTTCTGATAGGAAGGGGTTTCTACTCTCATCATATATCTGTTCTTGGAGCTCCCGCGATAAGTACTCAGGATATGCGGTGTGAAGAGCAGTTACCTCTGATAACAAACCTTCGACAAACACGGGAATTTCGGGGATTTTCCCCTGATCCATTAACTTGTTTAAGACTAACATTATGTCCTGAGCGCGTTCAACGGCGAGCGTAGGGATAAGCACTTTACCTCCTTCGTGGACAGCTTCTGAGATTATAGCAGCCAACTGTTGCTCGCTTTCTTCGCGCGAAGGCAATGCATCCTCAGGACCACCGTACGTACTTTCGATGATCAGCGTCTCTACTCTGGGGATACGCGTGTAAGCAGGTTCAAGCAGTAGTGTGAAAGCGTACTTAATATCACCTGTATAGAGAATGTTATGTAGGCCAGTTCCGATGTGGAAGTGCGCCATCGCGGATCCCACTATGTGACCAGCGTTGTAGAGGGTGAGCTTGATGTCAGGCGCTATATCCACGACCGTCCCATATCGTAAGGGGATGCAGTGTAGAATAGCCTCCTCTACATCCTGTATGGTAAACGGTGCGTAGACACCGCGGCGGCGCGCTACCTCCAGGTAGTCCTTTAGAAGAAGATACATCAGCGGAACCGTCGGTTCGGTACAATATACAGGACCTTCATAGCCGTACTTGAAAAGCACTGGGAGGAACCCGCAGTGGTCTAGGTG
>QMWL02000064.1 GCA_003661605.2 archaeon | reverse complement strand
TTCCTAGGGAGCGTTCGCTTAGTGAGGCGCAGATGAGCGGGTTTAGTGCTGATTGGCTGATACAGCGATTGGAGGAAATCGAGCAGTACAACACCGATCCGTCAAAGCCCTTCCTAGTGGTCATTGCAACCGATGGAGAAAACGGCTGGTTCCGACAAGTGGGCGGAGGCTACTACGAGTGGTTCCTCCCAGACTTCCTCAGCCGCATCGGACCGGGTACCGATTACGACTGGATAGTACTAACAACTATCAGCGACTATCTCAACAACGTCTACTACCCCGATGATTACATACAGGTAGAACGAGGTTCGTGGGCAGGAGACCTCTCTATATGGGAGGGCTCCAGCTTAGATCAGCAGCAGTGGAGTCGAATTAGCGAAACTCGAACAGCGCTCTTCAACGATGCATGGCCGCAAATTGAGTCCGCTGCCGAGCAAGGCAAGGAGGTATCGAAAGCCAGATCCCTCTTCTACCGCGCCTACGGGTACCTGCTCATGGCTGAAACAAGCTGCTACTTCTTTTGGGATAGCGAAGACTGGGCACAAAAAACCTACACTGCTTGCGATCTAGCGCTTTCGACCGCAGATCAAGCTATCAACGCAATCGGAACATCCGGGTCCGTAACGGACGAGCTTGGCACTACTGGCTGGGTTCCAACGTTCAACCTCAGCGAGTTCGAAACCCATCAAACAACCGACCAGCAACCCGTGGACCTTAGCTCCAACATCAACGCCTTCCCCAACGGCACTCTCCTCTACACGTCTAACATCACCCACAACGGACCTGCACCCCCAGCCCAGCTCTCTCGCCTTTACGTGCTCATTTCCTCCGACGGCCTTTACCTGGGAATCGACTTCGCCCCCGAGGACTGGGAGCTAGCTCTTCAGATACACATCAGCATAGAAAATGCCTCAGGATACACTTGGAGTGAGGAGGGAGATGCATGGAATCGTTTACACCGCTTCCCTGATGCAGCTCCAATCCTGTATCAGCTATGCTTCTGGTATGGTCAAGGAGGGATTCAAACAGCCCAGCTCTGCAAGTACGGAGAAGGTGGATGGACATACCAAGACTTCTACGCCTACAGCCCACCCGCTGCTGACCATCGGGGAGACACGCTCTTTAAGGTGTTTATCAGCTGGGATTCGATCGGAGGCGTACCTCCCTCGCTGAGCCTAATCGTAACAATAGCTGGCCGCGATCCCGGATCCTCATCGGTAGCCGCTCTTCCTGAGAACCCATCTACTCATGATAGCGTGAGCGGTTTAGGTACTGCCAACGAAGACTGGTCGAGCGAGTGGACGGATACAGACTACCTCTCCGAATTCCTCCAGTTATCCATCGATGCTAACAAGAACGGTGTGCCTGATGTCGTGGAGGAGGTAGAACAACAACCTCCTACAGAAGAACAGCAACAGGCTCAAGCACCCGCGGGAGGAGTGGAGGAGGAAGCGCGCGGAGCAACCCTCCTCCTATACATCGCACTCGTTGTACTCGTAGTAGCTCTCGCCAGTATTGCGGTTTTCCTGTTTATCCGCTACTATAGAGCTAAGCGCTCTACTTCTTCAACAACACCTGCGACACCTGGCATATCGTCCTGAACTGAAGCCAGCTCTGCGGCGCGCTTAGCATAGGCATCGTTCGAAGCCACCTCCTCTACTGCATCTCGTAGATCCTCTAACCTACTTTCTGGAACTAGGCGTCCAGCACCTAATCGTTCGATTTTCCGAAGGTTGTTGTACTGCTCTGTCTGACCGGGTGCTGGAATCCCCACTACAGGAGCTCCGTTTAGTAAAGCGTGGAGCAGCGTCCCATGCCCTCCCCTACAAACAACCACCGCTGAACGGTAGAACAACGCTAACCGCTCTTGGTCGCCCAGCCACGCATAGTACTCCACACCACTAATCCTACGTGGGGTGCTACTTGCGCCTGGTACACCTGCACAAAACACGATCCTAAACCGCTCTACGAGCGGTCTAAGCTCCTCAAGGATTCGCCTCGCCAGCCCCTTCTTCTGTTCAATCGGTCCGCTAATTGGGACAAAAATAAGCGGCTCTCTTTCGCAAGGAAGTGGTCGTTGCACATCAACCAACCCCCCCACGTACTTTACCGTCTGCCTACGCGGTAGGTTGGGCAAGTTATCCTCTGCAATAGTGTACGGTGGTGGAAGGTCGGGAACCACGATAGCGTTAGCTAGCTGCCACACTTGCCGCAAAACCGTGCAGATGGCTCCATCCCCAACCGTTCCTGCTCGAAGCATACGACGGCTTCTGGGAATGAAGATTGTCGAGTGAGTAAGAACCGCGATCCGAGGAATGCCTAGTAGCTTAGCGGCAATTAGCGAAGTCGCTCGTGTATCGGATAAAACCACGTTGGGTTTGAACTGCCTCATTTCTCGTATTTCAAAGCCGATGCGCTGGAAGAACCTCAGTACTTCCACATTGGTAATACGGGGAATCATACGCTCCGAAGAAATAGCTCGACCGACGTGCTGAAGCTGGAATGCAGGTGCTGCTACTACATCGCACTTCTGTGCCCTCAGGTATCGTAGCCCATCTTCATAACTTGAGTAACGTACCCTCCACCCTCTTTGCTTCAGCTCCCGTCCTACGCGAAGCATCCGTGTTGCGTGGCCTAGTCCAAGCCCGTTAGGTGTGATGTACGCCGCTAAGCGCATCGAACGCCTTCTTTGATACGAACAGGCCCACGAGGGCGTTCTTCTTCAAAGACTTGCGCTGAGAAAGTGTAAACCTCCGTACCTGGCTCAAGCCACGCTGTAGGCGGAAGCCCTGCTTTCAAACACCCATACACAAGAAAAGTTTCCGCATCCCACCCCTCCTCAACCGGTACCTGAGGTAGAAGGAGTCCGGCAGAGTAGCCTCGTCTAATCACAATGCCATCCCGACCGATCACAATGTGCTTGGGGTACTCTCGCGGATCCTTTACCTCTAATTTCTTCATAGGCGTTAGTACGCTAACCTCAAACACGACATGATCCAACTCATCTTCTCTGAGAGGTGGGAAGCGCGGATCTTCAAAAGCGGATGAAAGCGCAGCCTTAATCGTAGCTTCTACAAGCGGGTAGATTGGGTAAGGAAAGCCGATACAGCCCCGTAGCTCGCGTTGATCGTCTAGAACCGAGTTGATTGTGACAAACACGCCTCGCTTCTCTCGAAGCTTATCTGGCACATTCGCTGGAGGCTCTAAAACCCCCCCTCCACTACGGAAGTAGTGTTCAACTGACTGGCGGGCGAGATGGACTAGCAGCCTTCCCTCTTCGAGACTTAGTAGCACGGCGTTCTAGCAGTGTATGCGCTCTCTTAAGCGTACTGCGGATGTTCCTCCAATGACTACCAAGCCAGTACACTTTACCACAAGCCTCACAGATGTAAAACTGGTTATAGCGGCGCAAGCTTGCTGGTGGAACGTTCTGTCTTACTTCCTCCTTGCTTGCTTGCCGTAGCGGCGTGTTACAGACTGGACACCGTGTTTGTGCTAGCTGCTGTTCCTCAAACGAAAACCCCTCTTTCATTAACTCAGCAACCATCCCACTTAGGCTCTGCTCCGTTATCAGGATAGCTGGTATATTCCGCATAAGCGCACGTCTGTACAGATCGACATCTCGTGTAACGAGGATCCTACCCGACTCCTTCGCTAATTGAAGCAGCTGTCGATCGTCCAGTTC
Source organism: archaeon (assembly GCA_003661605.2). Lineage (GTDB taxonomy): Archaea > Thermoproteota > QMWL01 > QMWL01 > QMWL01 > QMWL01. The sequence continues at coordinate 1,025 of QMWL02000064.1, read as the reverse complement.
CCTCGAATACTCTGCATCATAGCCAAATATGCGAAGAAACCGCGCTAGCTTACCCAGCATAGCGTCTAGAAGCAGTCGCTTAACGGACAACGCAACCAGCTCGTTCAACAAACTCTCCATTAAGATACACGATTTTTCCACGAACCACCGTAGCCCACACACGCGCTAGAACTCGCCATCCAGCAAAGGGCGAGTACCGTGCCTTTGAAATAAACCGACTAGGATCGATACGCCACTCTTTGTTAACTTCAACGATGGTTAGGTCGGCTAGCTCTCCCTTAGCTAGCCGACCCTGACCGGGTAACTTGTAGACTACACGAGGTCCTTGAGCAAGGCACCGTACTAGCGTAGCGAGCGGTAAGCGCCCTTCGATCCACTCTGTTAACAAGAGTGGAACAACTACCTCTAGATTCGGGAAACCGGGCGGCGGATTCTCGCTCATCTTCTCCTCCAAAGTATGAGGAGCGTGATCGCTAGCGATTACATGAACTGCCCCGCGACGAAGAAGAATGTGAAGACGCGATACGGCTTCAGGTGATCGTAACGGAGGTCGTACCACACCAACAGGTCCTAGTTGCTCAGCGTCGCGAGAGGAAAGCAGTAGATGGTGAGGCGTTACTTCGCAGGTTGCTCCTCGCGTCTCACTCACGAGCTGCGCTACTTGTGGTAGTGAAACATGGCAGATGTGAACCTGAAGGCCTCGACGCGTCCACGTTAGAACCCGCGCTGCATTTGCAAGTTCGCTCGACGCCGTACCCTCTTCTTCAGTATGAACCGCCACGAGAAAGCCAGCTTGGCAACAGGCGGAGAGAACTTGATCTATCATCTGCCAGTTTTCAAATCGATCAACGTACAGCTTAACCCACCGAACTCCTAGGTCTCGAAAGGCGCGTACACTAGCTGGGTTGAGGGGCATGGCGAGCGTGCCTACAGGAATCCATGCACGATCCTCGATGGTTCTCCATCGCTCAGCAAGAATGTTAGGCGTTGTAATAGGTGGCTTCGTATTTGGCATCTCTAGAACC
>QMWL02000063.1 GCA_003661605.2 archaeon | reverse complement strand
TCCAAACCGTTGGCTTCGCCATCACCACCAGCCCTGAACTCCAGTCTTTCGCCAACCTCTACCTCCCCTTCGAAAACCTCCACAAGCTACCCGAGCTGCTGCCCTAACCACGTGACCTCCTACTCATTGATGTAGATCATAAACTCGGAAAAGTAATTAGGCAGCCCTCGCTTCAAACTACTGAGGCATCTTGAAGAAAGTGCGTAGGATACCCAAACTGGTTCGGAGGGAAGTTTACGAAAAGGAACTTCTCCTATCTCAGAGGGTGGGGAAGCATGTGGGTGAGAGTCAGCCTGAGGCGACCAGGTCAGAGTAAAGCAGTAACCCTGAGCGCCTACGCAAATGGCGGGTTTAGAGCTGGTGAGCCAGAGATCGTTCTACCACCCCGCTGGCAACCCTCCTAGGATTCGAGCTAGAGCGTGCAGAGTTCAGCGAGTGTGTGGCGTGCGGTGGCGTTCACATCGCTACTCGAGAACTGGGTTATATCGAAGTACGAGTACTTGTTCCCGATCGAGAAACGCGGTGGGTGAGAGCAAAGGCAGTGTGCATAGAGGGGGAGTACGAGGCGTTCCTAAGTCGTGAGCTGATAGGTCAGTTAGGTCTGATTCTCGACTACAGGAGAGGAAAGCGGCGGTTCACAGACGATCCTGAGGGGGTTTACCGGGACGAAGCCGAGCCTCAGTACTGGCAATAGCGAGCATCAACGATAAAACGCCCCTACCTCCCCCGAGCTTCCGTGCAGAAGGCTCTAACAGGGCATTTGCTGCACCTACCTCGCTTACAGTACTCTAAGTGGATGCGCACCAGCTGGGACTCGTAGCGCTCTATTGCCTCCTCACCTAGACCCAGTTTTCTCCCAACACAGACTGCGTATTGTGAAACTTGTGGTCGTGCTTTCTCCCAAATACGTCGGAGCTCGCGGAGAAATATGCTGACCGCTGTAGGCCCTACTCCCTTAAATTCTAGGAGCCTACGCTCGAGGTCTTGAGCATCCTTCGCGCGTTGGTGAACAGCGTCGATGCTTCCGTACTTACTCAGGAGCTTTTCGCAGATGTCAAGCAGGCGATCCGCTGTTGAGAAGTCGTAGCGTACGTAGCCTCCCTCATCCAAAGCCTCTACAAGCGATTCCCACCCCGCTTCGAGGATTGCTTCTGGCGTCGTAAGACCCCGCTCTTCGAATACACGGTAGGTTCGCTTTGCGATCTCAGCGCTAATCCGCTTAGCAAACAGAATGGACGCGAGGAACCATTTGAAGCGGTCCTTCGCACACCTCAGATCCAGACCCAGCTCCTCCGCATAGGTTGGAATCTGTGCAAGAACCCTTTCAATATCCTTAGATTCCACTCCTCAGCGCTGCCCCAGCTCTTAAGCTCTCAGCCTACGGCTAACTCGTATAAGTGGCGCTTTCGGGGGCTCGAACATGACACTTATCGAGATTCGGTGGCATGGTCGTGGCGGTCAGGGCGCCTGGACCGCGAGTTGGATGGTCGCTATGGCAGCTCTTAAGGAGGGCAAGCACGTGCAGTCCTTCCCGGAGTTCGGTCCCGAGCGAATGGGTGCTCCAGTACGCGCTTACACACGCATCAGCGACGAACCTATTCAGATACACTGTGGCATCTACACACCTGATGCGGTAGTGATCCTCGACCCCACGCTCGTTGACATCGTGCCCGTAACGGAGGGGTTGAAGGAGGGAGGGGTTATCATCGTTAACACAAAGAAGAGTCCAGATGAGCTGAAACGCGAGAAGGGGTGGGAGAAGTTCCGCGTCTTCACTGTACCCGCAACCGAGATCGCAGCAGCTGTCTTCAAAACCGCCATCCCGCCCACCAACACCGCAATGATCGGTGCACTACTCAAGGCGATGGAGGTCGTAAAACTTGATCATGTTCTAGAAGTTGTCCAAGAGTGGGCAAAAGAGCGCTTTCCCGGTCGACCAGAGATCGCCGAGAACAACATTCGTGTAATCAAAGAAGCTTATGAAAAGGCGCGAGAGGCGTAGCTATGAGCGAGCTTAAAGGGTGGAAGGAAATTCCGATCGCTGGCATCCCCTTCAAGCCAGGCACAGAGTATAAGACGGGCTCTTGGCGCACCTTCAAACCTGTACTGGACGATAGTAAGTGCGTGCGCTGCTTACTCTGCTTCGTCTACTGCCCAGAGGGCTGTATCACGTGGAACGAGACCGAGAACCGCGTAGTTATCGATTACGACTTCTGCAAGGGCTGCGGCATCTGCGCAGCCGAATGTCCGCGACAAGCGATAGAAATGGTGCTTGAAGCAGCGTAGCCATGACCGCCATCACGAAGAAGGTGGAGCAGAAGCTGCTCGGACTCAACGGCGACGAAGCTGTAGCCCGTGCTATTAAGCAATGTAACGTTGACTTCGTAGCTGCTTTCCCCATTACACCTCAGACTATCATTGTCGAGCGGTTCAGCGAGTACGTAGCCAATGGAGAGGTCGATACCGCGTTTGTCTGTGTTGAGTCTGAGCACTCCGCGCTAAGCGCCTGCGTAGGCGCTGCCGCCGTTGGTGCGCGCGCCTTTACAGCTACTGCCTCCCAAGGTCTTGCTCTCATGCATGAAATCGTCTACATCGCTAGCTCTCTCCGCCTGCCCATCGTTATGGCCATCGTAAACCGTGCGCTCTCTGGTCCGATTAACATTCACTGTGATCACCACGACTCCATGGCAGAACGTGATGCTTGCTGGATTCAGTTCTACTGTGAAGATGCTCAAGAAGCCTACGACACTACCATTCAAGCGTTCCGTATCGCAGAGCATCCCGACATTCTCCTGCCTGTGATGTACATGATGGACGCATTCCTAATAAGCCACACTATGCAAAACGTCTGGGTGCTCCCCGATGAAGTTGTGAAAGAGTTCGTCGGATATCGTAAAATCCCTGAGGTTGAGATCCCCTTCTACGGTAAAGTACCCTTCGCAATGCGCCCCAACGTACCATTAACGCTCGGACCTCTTGATCTCTTCGACTACTACTACGAGCACAAAATGCAGCAACAAGCAGCGATGGAGCGCGCTCCTGATATCATCAAGAAAGTGCACGATGAGTACGCCGAAATCAGCGGTCGGCGTTACGGCGATGGCATGATCGTTCCCTACAAGGTCGAAGACGCTGATATCGTCCTCATGTGCATCGGAAGCACAGCTGGAACGGCACGCGTAGCTGCTGACCTAGCGAGACAAGAGGGCGTGAAAGTTGGTGTTCTACGCATCCGCAGCTACCGCCCCTTCCCTGCTCATCAGGTCCGTGAGCTTCTTAAGGGCGTAAAAGTCGTTGGCGTGCTCGACCGTTGCGGACCTTACGGTGCTATTGGCGGTCCGCTGTACGTAGAAACGTGCGCAACTCTATACCATGCTAAAGAACGCCCTCTGCTCGTTGACTTCATCTACGGACTCGGCGGACGCGATATGAGCGTCCAAGACCTACGTGGCATCATCGCTGAACTCGTTGATGTCATGCGTACTGAATCACCGGAACCAACTCTAAGATTCCGCGGGGTGAGGGAATAATGAGCGCCTGGACTCCCAACCCAAAGGAACTCGCCAAAACCCCCTCACTCCTAACGCCGGGTCACCGCCTCTGTCCTGGCTGCGCAGCAAGCGTTATCGGGCGCCTCGTCCTCTACGCTTGCCCAGGCCCCATCCTCATCGCACACGCTACTGGCTGCTTTGAAGTCGCAACCACAATCTTCCCCTACACCTGTTGGCGAACTTCTTGGATACACAACGCGTTCGAAAACGCTGCTGCCACGGTCTCAGGAATGGTTGAAGCGTGGAAAGTCCTGCAGAAGCGGGGCGCCGTTCCCTCGGAACGTGTCTACTTCCTCGTCTTCGGCGGCGATGGAGGCACTTACGATATCGGTATCCAAGCCCTTAGCGGCGCTTTCGAGCGCGGTCACGACTTCCTCTACGTCCTCTACGACAACGAAGCGTACATGAACACCGGTATCCAGCGCAGCGGAGGTACGCCGAAAGGCGCCTGGACCACAACCACTCCCGCTGGTCGCGTTATCCCCGGTAAGCCTCAGTGGAAGAAGCCGATCGCTGACATCGCGGTAGCTCACCGCATCCCCTACGTCGCAACTGCCTCTCCTGCCTACTGGATGGACCTCATGCGTAAAGCGCGGAAGGGCTTCGAAGTCGAAGGCCCCGCTTTCATTCATGCGATAAGCCCCTGTCCGCGCGGGTGGCGGTATCCACCTGAGAAGACCATCGAAGTTGCGCGTCTAGCTGTCGACACTTGTTTCTTCCCATTGTGGGAGTACGAGAACGGTGAGTGGCGACTTACTGACCGCAGTCTCGCCATCGCTAAGAATCCAGACCTCAAAAAACCAGTCATCGAGTATCTTAAGATTCAAGGGCGTTTCCGCCACCTTCTCAAACCTGAAAACAAGCATATCGTAGACGCAATGCAGCAAACAGTTGACGCTATCTGGGAAGACCTCCTCAAACGCTGCGGCTTAGCGTAAACCAGTAGCTAGCAACTTTTTACCCGTTCCCCCGACAGCAATACTTATTTTGCAAACAAGCCCCATTTTTTGTGCCACCTATAATACCGTTACCGAGAAAACGGCGAATTCGAGTACGACCAGGTGTATTTCGAGAGGAGGAAGTCTACAGAGAGCTCCGCCGCGTACTAGGGAAAGGCTGGCCCATACGCTTCTACGCCGACCGTTTCTCTCGCATATCCTTTCTCAAAAGCCGCTGGGTACTTGTTGACACACGTTACTTCCCTCAAGTTTTTGCTGAATTCGCTGAAAGAATCTGTGAC
>QMWL02000062.1 GCA_003661605.2 archaeon | reverse complement strand
ATTCTGGGCATTCCTCTTTCATCGTGAGTTAAACCTGTTATGAGAAATCGGTAGCCCTCGCAAAGGTTTGCCATTGGAGGAACCATATCTGCATCTGGTTTGAAGGGGAGGTACTGGGAAGGCGGTACGTGAGGCTTCTTTCTGTTGACAATGCTAATCTCCTCCTTCGGCGGTATACGTATGTTTTCCCATGCATGACCTACGATTCCATCTACTGCAAGCACAACAGGTACGCGGTACTCCTCTGATAGATTAAATGCAGTAATTGTTAAGTTAAACATCTCTTGAACCGATGCTGGACAAAGTACGATGATTTCGTAATCTCCGTGAGATGCCCACCTCACTTGCTGGACATCTTGTTGACTCGCTTTCGTAGGCTGCCCTGTGCTAGGACCTCCACGCATGATATCCACGATAACTAGTGGCGTCTCAGTCATAGCAGCATACCCTATGCTTTCCGCCATCAGACTAAATCCAGGACCTGAGGTTGCAGTCATTGCCTTCCAGCCACACCAGGAGGCCCCTATTGCAGCCATTATGGATGCTATCTCGTCTTCCATCTGAACAAATATCCCTCCTACTTCTGGCAATCGTTTCGCCATGTGCTCTGCGATCTCCGTCGCAGGAGTTATCGGATAACCTGCAAAAAACCGGCACCCTGCTAGAATTGCCGCCTCCGCGCAGGCAACGTCTCCCATCAGGAAGTAAATTCCCGGCTTCATAGCTCCCATTCGATCTCTATTGCAAAATCTGGACAAAAGAGCGCACACATACCACAGTTCACGCACCTGTCTGGTCTACTCCACTCAGGTGGCAATACCCCTCTAGCATTTGCTGTACTAGACAACGTAAAACACTCCCCAGGACACACCTCTATGCAGTAATAACAGCCTTTACACCACTCGCGTACTACCCTAATTCTCCTAACGCGTCTATTCGACATCGATGTCGTGCGCGGATTTTCTTCGAACGGTTTAAGCATTCACGCTAATGCGTGTTAGCGATCGCTTGTGGTGCGGGGGGTGGGATTTGAACCCACGAACCCCCTGCGGGGAGCGGATCTTGAGTCCGCCGCATTTGACCTGGCTCTGCCACCCCCGCGTTGTTGCGGTCTAGAATCGGGGTAGTAGGCTGGCTTATAGCTTCTGCTCTCTTCTACTGCTCACAAGCGTTCCCAATCGGGGTCTATTTCCTGAGAGAATTGCTGCAACAGAGTCTACGTCCCTTGCATTTACAAACCATATAGCGATGCAGCTTCGTTTAGCAATCCTCAGAGCAATGTGGTCGAAGAGAGCGTACTCTCCGGGTCTCTGTGAGAGGTCCGTTAACAGTGCTTCGAATTCCTCGAAGGTTAATTTAGGAAGCAACCTCGCATCCTTATGTTTTGAAGGATCTTTATCATAGACCCCATTCACCTTTGTTGCTACGATGAGCTGGTTTGAACCAACTGCTTCTGCAATTAACGATGCGACTGCGTCCGTTGATTGCCCAGGGATTATCCCTCCGCATACAACTATGGGGTATTGCTGTATCAACACACGCACTTCATTTATACTCTCAGGCACTAACGGGCATGCAGCTGGGCTTAGGAATTCGGCGAGTAGTGTAGCATTCATACGACTTGCTAAAATACCGAGTACATCCAACCCGTATTTGGACACTCCTAATTTCTCACCTGCTTTAATGTACCAACGTGCGTACTTACCTCCGCCTATCACCACAACCATTCGTTCTCCTCTTTGTAGTACTCGATCAAATACTTTTTCACGATAAGATTTCAGTAAATTAACTGTTTCGCCCGTTATATCGTTAAAAACACTTCCCGTTATTTTTAGGACTATCACACGCATCACGCTTTTCTCGTGCCAAGTTTAAAAGACTGCCTTCCATCTCCGTGAGCGGTATGAAGAAACTAACGCGTACGGAGGTCTACAAGCTGAGACGTGCTATTCGCCAACTGGCGAGAAAGAAGGGACGAGGCACTGAGCTTATTTCCTTATACATTCCTCCCGGTCGACCCATTAGTGATGTGATCAGTATGCTACGTCAAGAATTGAGTACTGCTGCAAACATCAAGTCCAGAACTACACGCAAGAACGTTATGGCCGCTCTCGAACGCGTTATTCAAAGACTTAAGTTGTTTAAATCTACTCCACCCAATGGTCTAGTAATATTTAGTGGTGCAATCCCGCGAGGTCCTCCTGGTAGTGAAAGAATGGAAATCTACGTTCTTGAACCTCCGCTCCCTCTTCAGACGTATCTTTACCGTTGTGACAATCGGTTTCATACTGAAATCCTAGAACAGATGCTCTCTTCCCTAGATGAAGTCTATGGGTTACTGCTGTTAGATACGAGCGGGGCATCTGTCTCCTTAATACGCGGAAGCCACGTTGAAATCGTTAAAGAAATGGAGTCTGGGATACCTGGCAAGCATAGTGCTGGAGGACAGTCAGCACGCAGGTTTGAGCGCCTTAGAGAAATGGAGGTGAATTTGTTCTTTCACAGGGTCGGTAAGTGGGCTAACAAGATCTTTTTGTCTGAAGATAGATTACAAGGAATAATAGTCGGCGGCCCTGCGCATACTAAGAATGAATTTCTAGAAGGAGATTATCTAGATTATCGCCTAAAGGATAAAATAATTGCAATAATAGACGTGGCAGACGTTGATGAACAAGGAGTAAAGCAAGCACTCGCCCAACTATCATCGATTCTGAAAGATGCTCGGATTACCAAAGAGCGAGAGCTAGGACAACGCTTTCTTTCAGTCGCTTCTAAAAGCCCTAACGCCGTAGCAATAGGGTACGATGAAGTACTACGCCGTATGCGTGAGGGTGTCGTAGACACCGTACTTATCGTCGAGGACCTTTCCTCCGTAATTGTAACAATAAAGTGCAATAACTGTGGTTATCATTTCACAAAAGTTGTTGAAGACCCCACTCAGATACGAAAACTTGTAGAAGTTCCTTGTCCTAACTGTAACAGCTACGGGTTAGCTATTTCAGGTGAAAAAGAAGTTGTTGATGCAGTTCTTGAGGAAGCAGACAATCTTTCAATAAGAGTGGAGATAATATCCTCCTCTATAGAAGAAGGAGTTATTTTAAAGAAAGCTTTTGGAGGCGTCGTTGCTATATTAAAATGGGCCTAAGTCTCTACCCACGCACGAACCTCACTTTCTTCTGCTGCCTCTACTAGCTTCACATCGCTAGCATGTAGTGCAGCTTTTATATCTTCTATACATGGTTCTAACAATTTTATACGTTCTTTACTCGCTTCCACTACTACTACTGGTACTGGTGTTGGTAGTGCAATACCTTTGCTCGCTTTATCTCTGCGTGCTTTTGCAATAATTTCTATTGCAAGCCTACCCGAAGCTTCCTTTGCTGCAGCATCACCTGGCAACTCTACAGGTTTTGGCCACCGAGCAATGTGGATACTAGGAACCTCCCTTCCTTCTGCCATGCTCATATAGATCTCTTCAGTCGTATGTGGTAGGAAGGGTGCTAATAACTTGAGAACAGTATCACAGACTGTGTGCAGCGTCCACAGCGCTGACTTCTTTCGTGGGTCTGTATCATCAAGTCGGTACAATCTGTGCTTTACCGCTTCAATGTAATGATCGCAGAATACATGCCATACGAACTTCTCGATGCATACAAGTGCCTCGTTAAATGCAAAATCCTCAAGATATTTTGTTACTTTCTCTATCGTATGGTTCATTTCTTGCAGTATCCAAACGTCAATAGGGTGAAGGTCTTTAACTAGAAGTTCCTCTGGTGTTTTACCGTTAAGATGCAGACTTGCGAAATACATTGCATTATACAGTTTTCTCAGAAACTTAGCTCCATGTTCCACATCTTTCCATCTAAACGGTATATCGGAACCTGTTGCTCCTCCTGCAAACGCCCAGTATCGTAAAGCATCCACAGGGTACTTGCTAACAACTTCATCAACGGTAACGTAGTTACGTAGATGTTTACTCATTTTCCTTCCATCAGTGCCTAGAACCATGCCGTTAATCAAAGCAATCTTGAACGGGATTTCATCGAATATCGCTACATGCCTCACGATTAGGTAATATGCCCAAGTTCTGATAATGTCCGATCCTGAAGGGTGTAAATCGATCGGGAAGGCGCGTCTCCAGTACTCTTTCTCAGGCCATCCTGCATGTACTGCACAAGTTAAGGAGGAATCCATCCAGGTGTCAAAGGTATCCTCTTCGGGTTCAAACTCCGAGGTCCCGCATTTTGGGCAGCGCTTTACTGGAGGCATGCTTTTCTTGGGGTCCACCGGTAGATCCTCTCTACGGGCGAAGATCGGTGTTTTGCAGTTTTTGCAGTACCATACTGGTATTGGGGTGCCAAAGATCCTCTGTCTAGAAATAACCCAGTCCCAATCCAACGATTTAGCCCAATTAATCAACCGATGTTTCATGTGAGGAGGAACCCACCGGATCCTATCAGCTGCCTCAAGTACTCGATTAGTAAGTGCTCTCACTTTTACAAACCACTGCTCTTTAACAAGGATCTCTATGGGGGTTTTGCACCTATCATGAACGGCTACATCATGTTCTATTTTCTCTATCTTAGTTACTAACCCGCGTTTGCGTAGCTCCTCCACTATTTTATCCCGCGCTTCTCTTATTGTAAGCCCAGCAAGAATCCCTGCTCTTCCGTTTAATCGACCATCCTCCCCAACAATCTCAACTATAGGAAGTTTGTGTCTAGCGACCCATCTAACATCTACTTTATCACCGTAGGTGCATATCATTACGACTCCGGTACCGAACCCCGGGTCGACCTCCCTCTCACCT
>QMWL02000061.1 GCA_003661605.2 archaeon | reverse complement strand
GGCTTAGATTATCTTTAGAGTTGGCTTGGATGGTGCTGCAGCAGGTCTAGGAGTTGGTGTAGGAGCGAATAACCTACCTATTCCAGCAGATGCAGCTGCTACGGTAGCCCACTCCCTTAGCCTTACTCCGAGCTCAACTCCTAGCTGTTCGCTCGATGCTCCAATAGCTAGGGTTATTAAATCAACTCCTATCAGGGTTATGGGTATTACTGATGCGACTAATCCCGTTAGGGGAGCTCTAAAGGACTTGAACCCGAAGAAGTACAGGGCGCTGAAGAATGCTCTGTGTATCTCCCTGTAGATAAGCTCCCTGTACCCAGTAAGGTTTAAAGTCGTGCTCACTAGCCTGTTTGTTAGCTCTTCAATAAACGTCGTTGCGGATGCGACAGCTGTAGCTTTTACATAATCAGTCCCAAGCCATTCCCTTACAGTAGCTACTGTAGCCTCACCTGGAAACTTAACTAAACCTAGTAGTGCCATATTTTACCTCCCAGCTATCTTATGCTGAAGTGCTTTTTAAGTTTGACTCTTGGGAGCCTTTGCAGCTAGTATCATTGTAATTATCTTGAGGTAGTAGTAGGCAATCTCGATCATTACCTCCCTGTACTCACGCTTCCAGAGCCAAGGCCAGATTATCGCTCCATCACCGCTGGCCAACCAAGTGTTGAACTCGATGAACGCTAGAGCTGGTGACTCCCTGCTACGCTTGGTGAAGTAGTCTAGGATTTCACGGATGATCCTGTACTTCTCCTCGTCGGGCAGTTCCTTCCACTTACCGACTATCTCCTTAATCTTTTCTTCCAACAATGAACCCTGCGACGGTTTCGACATAATCCCTCACCTCATCCACACATGCATTCTTAAACGCTTCAACTACTACATCCCTGTTCTTCTCAAGCTCCACTATAGCGGTATCCACTCTTGTTATGTCTTGAGATGCCCATGCAAGTAGGTCTCTAACCCACTTAAGAACTGTTCTTACCTCTCCCTTCTCCATAACTACTACCCTCCCTCTTCGGTCGCCCACGCTTAACTTCACCAACTTCTTCCAACAGGTCTATCTCCTTACCAACTTTGGTTTTAAGGGGGAGTTCTTTCCTCTCTGGTTTTGATTGAGGTGATTGTGAAGTCTTTAACCTCTCAACAAGTGATGGTGGCCCAGAAGATGGTGGAGGTGGTGATGTTTTTATTAATTCCCTTAGAACTCTCTCGCCTACCTTAGGTGTCTCACGAAATTTACGGATTGAATCTATCAGTTGCCCGATCTTCTCAGGGTTCTTGATCAGGTCTGCAAAAGCTGGGCCCAAGTGATCGGTAAGTAGCTTGGCTACTGCATCCGCTTTGGTCTTGGATATTTCGTACTCCTTCTCCTTAAGCTTGACCTCCTCAGGTCTTGGGGGTGAAGGTGGTGGTTTTACCTCGGATGGACGCTCAACCTTATACCCAAGCTCCTTAAGAGCAACGGCTAACTCATTAATTTCCTTGGCTAATGCCTTTATCTGCTCTATTCCGCTTACTGGTGCCTCCCCTCCCCCCTCACCTTTAGGAGGGCTACTCATTAAGGCTTTGAGGGCATTATTAACCCTCTCTTCGAGCTCGGCGATTTTTTCAAGTAAGACCTTCTCCCTCTCCTCACGCTCCTTTTCCTCGAACTTCTTGTGCAGCTCTGCAATTTCCCTCCTTAGGTCGCTTATGCTCTTAATCACTTCATCTGGTATTTCCTTTTCCTCACCACCATAGACAGCTTTTAAGGTCTCACGTATCAACGCTATCTGTAGAGCTAGTTTCCTTATGTCCTTCAGGCTGATCTCCTCGCCTTCCTCACCAGCCACTAGGTCTTTAAACATTACTGAAGCGGCTATTCCCCTAGCGTCATCTGGAATCCCAGCCAGCACTTCACCAGCCATCCCTATCTTGTCAAGTAGCTCCTTGAACTCCCTTATCTTGTCCTTCCTTGAGAGAAGCGGTGCGAGAATTTTTCTCGCTTCATCTTCTGGTATGTTCATCTTCCTCGCATAAGCCGATACGATTACCCTTTCAACTGCCTCCAGACTCAACTTCTTCACCTTCCTCAGCTTTGGGAGATTCTTCTCCCCTCGATATAATCATCCTAGCCTCAGTTATAGATTTTCCTATTGAGTAGAGGGTTAGAATCCTCGTGTACTTACGCAAATCCTTATCACACATGGTAGCTAGAGCCAGATCGAGCTTCCGCTTCAGCTCATCGCTGGTAACCCTGTGCTTCATATAAGCTTCCCACAGGATCGAGTTCTCGACTTCAAGCTCCCTGCTCCTTTCCCTCAGAGCGGCTACTTCAGCCTCTCCCCTAGCGGCTATGTATAGGTTTATGAGCCTGTCCATCACGTAGCCGACGAACTTATCTCTGTCCTTGAGCTCCTTGAGTTTGCTCAGCAAATCTTCGGCTGTGCCTGGAATCTCTTCAGTTGGTACTAGAGTCATGAGGAGAATCGTGTTAGCTCCTATATCTAGGACTGCTGACTGGAACCAGCTGATCCTCGAAATCAGTTCCTCTATTAACGGTCTCTGACGCTTAATCCATGTATTCCAGAGGGTTAGGTCGCTGACTACACGCTCTGGGCGGGATACAACTCTCTCCTCCTTAGATTCGAGCTTTGCGGCTCTCAGCCTGTGCCATACGTCCTCATCGTATGGAATGCTGTAAGTCCTGCCCCCAGGTATTCTAATCCTGATCCTGTTCCTCTGTCTATCATGCCAGAGGTATGCTCCCTTCTTAACAAGATCAATTAACTCGTCAAGGGTCAGAGTTTCCCTCTCCCTCTTCGGAGCTTCCCCTACAGCTCCCTCAACTTCCTCCTCAAGATGCTCTTCCTCTGACAAGAATGCCCCCGCTTCTTATAAGCGGTACAAACTAATAAATGTTGGGAGAGGCGGGAGAGCTCCAGCGGAGGCGAGGATATTCCGCTGACCTCACCTTTACCTGTAGAACCTCTCTGCCATCATCTCTGCGAACTTCCTAGACATCGCTTCAATGCATTCCTCACGCTCTTTTCCTGTACCTCCGCATACTGCGGCCGCCCATTCACGAGCCATCCTGCCCTTCGACACCATTTCGATGAATTCCTCTTTAGACATTGGTAGCTCTGGTGGGTCGAGGACCTTCTTTATTACAACTCCTATGCCGACTCCTAGCAGGAATATTAACAGCGTCCTCCTGTCTATCATGGGTCAGTCCCGCTTATACTCTACCCATGCGGTAGTAATAAATGCTACTTCGTCATCGCATCCAACCACTTGACTATGTACCTTACAGCGGCATCCTCAACCATCTTTATGAAATCTGGCGTTATTGGACTGGGGCACTCATCAACTGTTACCGAAACTCTAATCTTGAAGGTGTACCTGCCGCACCTGTAGATGTGCTCTCTGGTCAAGGAAATCCCCATTTTTCTAAACGGGGGTACAAACATATATTTGTTTGTTAAAATTATTACTATCGAGGTGGTCTCTATAGCTGAGGAGCGCTGTCCTGAGATCAACAGCAGACTTACGGGAATGGCAATAAGGGAGTACCTGCTTCAGGTTGGCGTTGGCTGTCCATACGAGTTCTATAAGTGCTTCAAGAAAGTTAAGCCGAATACCAGCTACGGTAGCGTCGTCAGGTACTTCTGGATGCTCAAGAAGCTAGGCTTGATAGAAGTCGTGGGTACTGAGGACAGGGGGTACGGGATACCCCGAAAGCTCTACAGGTTAGTGCCTGGGCGTGAGGATGACCCAGCTTGGTTCAGACCCCAGATAGTAATGTATCCACAAACGAAGTGGGGTAAGAAAAGGTATAAGTGGGCTAAGGAAAAGGGGTTGGCTTAAATGCCTTTAAACTCTAAAGAGGCAATATCTCTTTACGAATACCTGAGGCTCAGCGGTAAGAGCGAGGGGACTGCATACAACTACGCTCGGTACATTGATAAGTTCGTTGAGTTTATAGGCAAACCTCCTGAAAAGGCTACCAGAATGGATGTTATGGAGTTCATGAGGTACATAAGGGAGGGCTTGGGATTCAAGGACAGGTCAGTAGCCATCGTTGGATGGAGCCTGAGAGCTTACTACAAGATGGTCGGTCTCGATGACATGGCTAGGTGGGTGCCGATACCTCAGATAGGTAGTGAGGAGGAGCCCGAATGGTTGCCCGAAGATGTGGTTATGGAACTCATTGACAGGGTTGCAGTCCTAGTGGTCGCTTACGATCTGGCTTTAAGGCTTGGAGAAGTCGTGCTACTAAAAGCAGATAGGTACAATAAGGCTACGGGAGAAATAGAGGTAACGAGGCTAAAGCATAAGGGGAGACCCAACAAGTACATGCTAATCCTCGACGACTGGGCTAGGGATGTGCTGAACGAATACCTCGATGTACACGGGATAAGGACTGGCAGGATTTTCAGGATGACTACAAGGACTATCCAGAACATCTTCAAAAGGAGGCTAAAAGTAATTGGACTCGATCCAAACCGCTATAGGTTCCACGTTTTGAGGCATTCAAGAGCGACCCACATAGCCATAAGGGAGCTTAGAGAGAAAGGGCATGTTGATGTTCTCTCCCTCGCAAAGTTCATGGGGCATGCCAGAATTGAGACCACGATGAGATACGTCCACCTCGCTTCAAAATACTTGGCATTTAGGCCGACATAGGAGGATTTTTTGAAGCAGCTACCCTCGCCATTAATGGACCTCGATAAGACACCCACCCACACACGGGAGAGGAGAAAAATTTTTTAATTTTCAAAAAGATGCAAAAAATTAGAAAAATTTTTAAAATTTAAATTCTCCTTCTCTAAAGACAAACTATTAGTT
>QMWL02000060.1 GCA_003661605.2 archaeon | reverse complement strand
ATTCTTATGAGGTGCTCCCAGAACACGGGCTCGGAAGGGTAGCGCTTGAGGGCGGCTTTCGCCTCGGCGAGGGCCTTCTTGAGCTCGCCCATTCGGCTGAGCACGTCCAGCTTGGCGCTCAGAAAGGCCGGCTTTCCGGTCGCTTTGTAAAGGCTATCTAGTTTTTGAACCGCTTGGGGCTTCGGAAGCTTGAGAGCCTCTTGAATCGCCAGCTCCTCGGCTATGTCCGCTTGAGCCAAAAAGAGGAGGATCATCTCTCAACCTCCAGGAGGCTTCGGAGGAGTTCAATTTTACTGGACGAGCCCCTTCGGGCTCTCACAACCGAAGCCAAAACCCGCCTGAGGAGCGCGGCCGCGTCGCGGGGGGTAAACTCCCGAGAGAGCTTGGCGTAGTCCCGAGCTTTCCAGCGGGGCTGAACCGCTCCGGGCACTCCCCAGAGAGCCCAAAGAAGGTTGGCGAGGCCTCGGCTGAGAAGGGAGAGCGCCTCCTCGGGCTTCAGAAGTGCCAGGAGGAGGCTCCGGGGCCTGCCGGCCACCGCTTCGTCCACGGCTTTGAAACCCGAAACCTCGGGCGTGAAGGAGATTATCTCCCGACGGGTCTCCGCGGTTATGCCCTCGGCTCCGTAGAGGGCGAGCTTGCTTAGCTCTTGTTTCGCGTGGGTCAAGTCCCTGGGCAAAAGCGCCAGAAGCTCGGCAAAGAGATCGCGCTTCAACCTAATGCCCATTATGTTCAGCTCCTTGGCAACCCACTTGGCAAAAGTCTCCTCGTCCAGCTGAGGGCTCCGAACCACGTACGCGTCGCGCTTGAAGAACTCCTCGGGGCGCTTCAGGCGCTTCGCGAGGTAAGCCTCGGGCCTCCGTTCGTCAACCGAAAACCAAGCGACGAGGGGGCTTTCGGGCGTGAAGGGAAGCCTGGCAACCGCGTCCTTGAGCGCCTTGGCCTCCTCTGCCCAAAGGAGGTAGGTGAAGCGGCGGGCGCCGAATAGACCCCCGCCCAGCGCGGAACCCAGCTCCTCCAGGGTAGCGTCGTGTCCCCAAACCTTGAGGGGCGAGGCGCCGAGCCGCTCGGAGAGACGCTGGACGAAGGCGTCAACGGGAAGCCGTTCGGGCCCAACGAAGAAGTAAAAAGCCCTAAGAGGGAGCCCCTCCTTGAACTTTTTTAAAAACTCCGCGTGTTTCAAGCGATTATTTTAAAGGAACAAAAGCTCAGCACCTCGCCCGGCCCGTTTCAGCCCCTCCAGTCGCCTCAAGAGAGTTTTAGGGAAAGCTACTTCTTGAGCATCTTCAGGAGATTCTCGGCTTTGGCGGCGTCCTCGTCGCGCCCGGCTTTCCTGAACCCTGCGGCCGCAACCCGAGCCTCAAGGGCCGCCTCTGTGTAGCGCCCCTGTTGGGCTAGGGCGTAAGCCAAAAGGAGGTGGAGGTCCGGGGTGTCGGCCTGTTGAAGCGCCTTGTGAGCTGCCTCGGCCGCTTCGTCGTAGTGGCCGGTCATTAGGGCTATGGAGCCGAAAGTGTAGAGAGTGTTGGGGTCCGTGCGGCGCTGAGCTATGCGCTTCCAAAGGGGATAAGCCTTCTCGTATTCGCCGCCCTGGGCGTAAAGCTGAGCCAAAAGCTCAACTGACGGGATGTGTGTGGAGTCGGACTCAACCGCGGCCTCTAGCTCGCCTATGCCCCTCGCGGTGTCCCCCTGCTCCATTATCACCAGGGCGTAGTAATAATGAGCTTCCGCGTACTTGGGATTTAGCCTTAAAGCGCGTTGGAGGTTTTCGGAGGCCTTGGCGTAGTCCTTGCGGGCGGCGTATATCATGCCAAGCCGGCAGTAAGCTTCGGCAAAAGTGGTGTCCAGCCTGGCGGCTTTTAGGAACTCGGCTTCGGCCTTGGCGTCGTCCCCCATCTGAAGGTACATGAAGCCTTGGCGGTAGTGCTCCCGGGCCTTCTCGGCCGGCGGGACCGAGGCGCAACCCGCGACGAGAAGTAAGGCAAGCCCCCTCCTCATATCTCACTCACCAAGTTCATCATCTCCATGAGGGCCTCGGCAGCTACCGAGCCCTTGTTCCCGGCTTTGCCGCCAGCCCTGTCAAGGGCCTGGTCCATGGTGTCCGCGGTAATGACGCCGAAAGCCACGGGCACTCCGTGGTCCAGCATCGCCCTAGCCAATCCCTTGGCGGTCTCGGAGGCGATGAAGTCAAAGTGCGGCGTCTCGCCCCTGACTATCGCCCCAAGAGCCAGAATTCCGTCGTACTTTCCACGCTCGGCCAAGAGCTTTACCACGAGAGTCATTTCCCAGGAGCCCGGGGTCCAGTAGATATCTATGAGTTCGTCCGAGGCCCCGTGCCTGCGGAGGGTGTCCAGAGCGCCCTCCAGGAGCCTCGCCGAAACAGCCTCGTTGAAGCGGGACACCACTATGGCAACCCGCTTCCCCTCGGCGCTAACGCGTCCCTTAAACTCCCTCATTTTCCACGCCCTCCTCTATCGGGCCCAGCATGTGCCCCAGCACATCGCGCTTTTTCTTAAGGTACTCGGCGTTTTCGGGCCTTGGCCTTGGCAGAAGAGGAACCCGCTCAACGATCTCAAGCCCAAAGCCCTCCAGACCCTTTATCTTGCGGGGGATGTTGGTGAGGAGCCTAAAGCGCTTAACGCCCAGGTCCCTGAGAATTTGGGCCCCGGTGCCGATGTAGCGGGGGTCGTCCTCCCAGAGCTCTTCGGGGTCAATGTGCCCCAGCGTGCGCTTGAGGAAGGCTTCGCCCTTCGGCGTCTGAGAGAGGTAGACGAGCACTCCCCCCTCGTTGGCTATGCGCCAGAGCGCCGAGTCCAGCTGCTCCCGGCAGTCGCAGGTGAGTGCGCCGAAGACATCCCCAACCACGCACCCCTTCTGAACCCTGACGAGAATTCCGTCCTTGACTTCTCCCGAGACGAGGGCGAAGTGAACCTCGCCCGTTATGGTGTCCTCGTATGCGTGGAGGGTGAACTGGCCCCAGCGGGTGGGCAAAGGGCGCTGGAGGAGCCGGCGCACCGTAAGCTCACGCTTGAGGCGATACTCAATTATCTGGTTTACGGAGATTATCTTTACTCCCAGGCGTTTGGCGACCTCGGCGAGCTTCGGCAGCCGGGCCATCCTCCCGTCCTCGTCCATTATCTCGCAAATAACAGCGGCAGGGTATAGCCCCGCGAGACGCGCCAAGTCAACCGACGCCTCTGTGTGCCCAGCTCGGCGCAACACCCCGCCCTCTGCTGCGCGGAGGGTGTAGAGGTGGCCCGGACGGACGAAGTCCTCGGGGCCCTTGGAGGGGTCCGCGGCCCAGCGCGCTGTCATAGCACGCTCGTAAGCCGAAGTACCTGTCGTCACGTCCTTGGCGTCTATGGGAACGCCGAAGGGGGTGCCCATCTTTGAGGTGTTGGGAACGGGCAGAGCCAGCTGGAGCTCGTCAAAGCGCTTTGGGTTCAAAGCGAGGCAAACGAGCCCGCCGCCGACTCGGGCCATTGTGTTTATGTGCTCGGGCGTCACTCGCTCTGCGGCAACCACGAAGTCGCCCTCGTTCTCCCGGTCCTCGTCGTCAACCACGATAATAAAATCGCCCCGGCGAAGGGCCTCAAGGGCTTCCTCCACCGGGGCGAAAACTCCCTCTAACGCTTTCTTTTCGTTACCACCACCTTTCTTGTCAATGCCCATTTGCCCACCTGAGCTCTCACCAAGTATACACCACCCGCGACGCGAGGCGTCCAGTAGACGTGATATACGCCGGCGTCAAGGTGCTCCGAGAGGACGGTCTCCACGAGGCGGCCTGAGGCGTCGTAAACCTTGAGGGAAACCGGCGCGGGTTTGGGAACCGCGAGGGTGAAGCAGAAAGGCCCGGAGCCGAAGTTGCGGCCCAGGAAGGAGAACTCCGGCCGCTTGGGCAAGCCGGCCGACTCGCCAGTGCCCATCATGGCCGGGGTGTCTGTGGTGAACTTGACGACAAAGGGCGGGACTACCCGCGCGGCGCTAGTGGGGTACCAGCCGTTGTAGGTGTAGCAAAGCGCGTAGTCAGTGGTGTTGCCCTGAATTCCGATGGTCGCCTCAAAAATGTTGTCCGCCGACTTGTAATAGACGAATATCTCCCCATCCCCGGTGCGAGTGGGGTTGTAAGCCGGGTCCGAGAGCACTATCTGGAAGGTGTTGTCCGTGCTTTGGAGGTAGTGGGGCACGCTGTCCCACTCAACGATGAACTCGTGCGCGGAGGCGTCGTAGTAGTAATAGACCGCGCCCTGCTGGTTGGGGGAGAGGTCGTCCCAGAGCCCGGCTATTATGAGGCTCACATCCGAAGAAGGCAGGGAGTCGTTTTGCCACTCGTCAAAGCTGGAGCTGCCCATGATGAGGAAGCCGTTGGAGCAGACCGTCACCGAATCGTAGTCAACGCCGTAAAACTTGAAGGTGAAGGGCAAGGGAAGGGTTATGGCATCGTCGTCCTCGAGGATAAGCTGGGTTCCTACGCCAGAAATTTCGGTCCAGCGGTAGCTGGGGCACTCGGTGTAGAGGGTATCGGTCATGTCGTAGGCATAATAGCCGTACTCGTCGGGCCCGGTGGGGTCCTCGGAGGTTATGGCGCCCACCACTACGGTGAAGTGAAGGGTATCAATGTACCCGTCGGAGGTCGTGGCCACGAGGGTGAAGAGCACGGTGTCCTCAAGGGGAGCGCTTGGGTCCGCGGAGACTATGAAGTCGTCGCCCTCGTTAAATTTGCTGGAGTCAACGAGGATGTCTCCCCAAGCTCCCTGGTCGTCGGATATGGTTATGTACGGGTCTCCCTCCGAGAGCACACCCGTCACCGAGTAAGCGTGTCCGTGGCCGGCGTCCTTGAGCTCGACCTGCATGTGGACGGTCTCGCCCGGGTCAAGCTTGCCGTTGGGCTTGGGCTGGTCAGTGTCAAGGATTTTGACGGACACGAGTTCCAGCACCGGCGCGCCT
>QMWL02000059.1 GCA_003661605.2 archaeon | reverse complement strand
CTATCACGTTGCTGTCTTTGCCGAGTACGAGGACGAGCTACTCTGCTGGCTTCGCCCCGGCTTACTGCTCGCCGCCCCCAACCCTCGCGCCCACAACACCTACACACTCCTCAGCGTCACAGCCTTTCGCCCTGGTCACTTCGGCATCGAAGGTTTAGGTCGCGAAACTTACCCACCCTTCCGCGCCAGCGTCCTCCACGAAGCACATGAGGAGTGGCGACAGCGCAGCGAGGTTCTCGCCGCATCCTACTACATCGAGATTCAAGCAGTCCCTGTAGGCTGGGAACTCACCAAGAGGGGCGAAGAGTATGTACCCCAGCCAGGACACACCCACCCCATTATAGGTGGGCGGGTGTACGTTCTATCTCACGAAGCCATCAACCAACTGTACAACCAGAAGCTCCTCCAAACCCTCTCCGAAGAGGTCTGCCGCACTTGGAGCGTTGGCGAGCTTAAGATCTTCGAACAACCACCTAGTCAGTGGCAACCCGTTTCTCTGCTTCTTGACTTTACCAAGATGTGCCGCTACCACTTCGGCGTATTCGGCTATACTGGCTGCGGAAAAAGTAACTTCGTCTCCCTCCTCATCAGAAAGTTCCTTCAGGGAGACCGCTCTGCTAAGGTCATCGTCTTTGACATTTCATCTGAGTACCCTGCACTCCTTCTTGACTGTCTTCATGACTATGAATCGCTGATCGCCACCGATGAAACCTATCCAACCCCAGACAACTTCGTACGCAGCGTTGTAAAACCAGACAGCTTGGTTGAAAGGACCGATAGGGAAAACCTCCCCCTACACGATAAGCTACTCGAACTCTTCAACAAGATCGAGCCAATCGCACGGGACTCCTACCGGACGACACTAGGAGAATTTCTATCAGAGCTCAGATCCGGAGAAAGCGACCGCTGGCTGAGTCCTCTCGAGAGAGAACTTCTTCGCGATCTCCGCGCCTACGTGGAGGGCAGGATGCGAGAGAGGGGGCTAACCTCCAATCAACCGCTCGACGCCGAGTTAGCGCACGAAATCCTAGAGCGGTTTAACAGCCTTCTTATACAGCGCGGTCTTACAAGAATTAAGCCCGATTCACGATTCGGCAAGATTTGTGGATACTTGAAAACCGTTTGCGATAAAGCCCAACAGCCTAGCGAAGAACCCTCCGGTCTTTCCATATCCGATATCACCAGAGCTTTAAACAGCTCTGAAGGTCCTCGGCTTATCGAGGTATTCGTAGCAGAGCCTTCAGTAATGCTGGAGCTTGTAACCTCCCTCTCAGAGGCTGTTCTCCAGAGCAGGAAGCGAGAGGCTCGTGTAGAGCCTCGCGTTCTCTTCATCTTTGACGAAGCCCAAGAGTACATTCCAAGACCCTCAGAGCGTGGTGTTGAGAAGGAAGCAGCTGAGTGCTCTAGAGCCGTTGAGCGGCTAGCACGCCAAGGACGAAAGTACGGGCTTGGCGTCTGCATCGCTAGTCAGCGTGTAGCCCACCTCAACGCATCCGTCCTCGCCCAACTTCACACATTCTTCGTCGGTCCTCTACCTCGCACCTACGACCGAACAGTCGTTAGCGAAGCCTTCTCCATCGACAAAAGCATCATCGACGCCTGCGTCAACCTTCAGATCGGTGAATGGCTCGTCTCCAGTCACGTCGCCACTGGTCTTCGCAACACTCCCATTATCTTCAAAGCCGAGAACTCCGAGGATTACGTCGTTAATTTCCTCAGAGACCAAGCCAGATAGGCTTACTCACGGAAACTCGGTAACGGATGGGACACGCGTCCGTACGTCTTCCCTCCTACTGCCGCTTACCAGCGTAATCCGGCATCCTGTGCTTATCCTCCTCAGAACTTGTTCCTGTGGTTATGGAATCACAACGGTGTTCGGCCACGGCTCTTTCAGGTACTCTTCAGTAAGTCTGCAGGGCACGTTCAAAACGAACGCCCAGCACTTCATATGTGCCATTGTCAGCCCCCTCTGTTCCAACCTCCACTTCCCTCCCCTCCTCTTTATCACTCCCGCGAGCCGTAGGAGCTTTAGCATCCTACCGAAAAATGTGCGTCCTACTAGGTCTTCGAATTCCGATTCGAACACCTTCTCAAACTCCATTTCATCAAGCTGCTTGCAGACGAAAAGTCGCGCCGCAGTATACCTTAGAGCGCGCTCGCGAACGCTCACCCTCCTCGCACCCGCTATGGGAAGTCTTCCCTTCTCTACTGCTCTTACGTACTCCTCGGTATAGTGGGTGTTCGTGTACTCGTAGCCTCCTGTAAAGCTCACAGCTCCACAGCCAAAGGCAAGCAACGGCCCCTCCATCTCGTAGTTTACAGTTGCATACTTCCACCCCTCTCTCCTACTAAATCCGTAGATCTCGATGGATTTATAGCCCGCTGGCTCTAAAACCTTGTACGTTGCCTTAATCATTTCCTTAAACACTTTCATGCTTGGCTGCCTAACTTTACCCTCCTTAAACAACCTATATCCGATGCAGTAAGGCGTGATAAGAGTCGGGTAGCATGTTATCTCGTCCACATCTTGCTGCGAAGCCCTTTTCAGATCCGTCATCCATTCTTCAAGCGTCTCTCCCACTTTTCCAGGAACCATATACATAAGGTCGATATTCAAATACTTCACACCCGCAGCTCGCAGCGCTTCGATTGCTCTCAGCGAATCCTCTACCTTGTGCGCCCGCCCGAGGTTCCTAAGAATTCCCTCGCTAAACGACTGAACTCCAAGGCTCACCTCCTTCACACCTGCATCTGCGAGATCACGAGCCCTCTCCTCATCAGCTACATCATTTGGGTTCGCTTCTATAGCTATTCCCTCATACTTAACATCGAAGCTTCCCTGTAAAGCCTCTACAATCTTCTGATAGTGTCGTCCTTCGAGCAGGCTAGGTGTACCACCTCCCACATGAATGTCTACAACTTTCACCCCCACATCGTCAAGGAGGCGCCCATACATCTCTATCTCCCTCACCAGCGCATCCACATACCGCTCAGCAAGCTTTGCATCCCAGAGCTGCCTTGTGTAAGCGCAGTAAAGGCAAAAGGAACGGCAAAAGGGGATATGTATGTAAACAGCCACTCCTTCACTACTGGGAAGAGTATCGTGAATGCACCTTCTCGCGTGCTCAGGATCAGGTCGGGTGAAGGTCGCTTTGAATGCCCTTCTAGCAACCCAGCTCCAGAGCCCAAACGCGTTCCTATCCAGCATGGGTATCTCGTGTTACCAATTAGCCAAAAAGTGTTACGCGCCTCTCTGGACACTACGTAGCATCCTCATCAGAGACGGTCCAATAAAGCCAACTACCTCAAAGTCTGCCTTCTTGAGGATTCCGCAGGAGCAAGCTTTTGAGGAGGTTTGTATATGCTCTGTGGCGGCAGATGACGAGCGTCAGAGTTGCTGAGTCCGATGCTGTGAGCTTACCCAACGGATGCCGCCGCTCTAAACGCTAAACGTACACTACCTCTTCTCCCGTTGCTGATCCTCGATCTCCTCCTCGCAGCGGGTTTCGTCTTTCTAATGGAACTAGGCGATAAAACAATGCTTGCAACTCTCTGCTTTAGCGCCCGTCTTCAACGACCCGCTCTAGTACTGTGCATCGCTACTGCTGCCTTTGCCTCCGTGACCCTCATCAGCATCTTTGCTGCATCGCTCGTTGCTACATTCGTATCTCAGAAGCTCCTCCCCATACTCGGAGGCGCTGCCTTCATCGCTGCTGGACTCTTCATTCTCTTAAACCCACCAGAAGAGCTGCAGAACACCGCCGACATCGCCTCCCTATCCCTCACCTTCATCACCGTATTTACAGCTGAGCTCGGCGACAAGACACAGATCGCAGTTTTCGGTCTCGCACTTACTCACACCGTGCTGCTTGTTCTCGTAGGCGCGATCCTAGGCTTTCTTCTCGCTAACGCGCTCGCGCTATCACTTCTCCACCGCTACCTCAAACCCGAGCACGTACCCCGCTTTCTTCAGATTACTGCTCTACTACTGATTGGTGTGGGCGTTGTAACGATAGCACTTAGTCTGTAAAGCGCTAACCTTAAGCGTGCAGCACATGCTTCTCTGCGATGGGAAAGCGCGATCTTAAGAAGGAGGTCAAGCGTATCGAAGACTTAGCAGAACGCGTGTACTCCGCTATCCTGCAAGAACTCGAAGGCAAAGCTCCTGAAACCCCCGAGGAACGCGCTGCGAGCTTTATCGCCTCCCTTAGCGCGGCTGCCCGCGCGCTTAACCTCAGCGCCTCCGAGCTATTCGGCATCCTCTTCCTCCTCCTCTTCTCAGGCGTTAGCGTCCTATCGTCGACCCTTCAGAGCGATGTCGTCCAATACTTCCTCGCTCAACTCGTTGGCGAACGTAAGCCTGAACTCGGCTACATCGGGTAAAACGCTTCTTTACCATAGAAACCGCTGAACGTGCCCCTCCCTCCCTGCTATAGCAGGCGGATCGCGCTCATCGACTTAAGCAGACAGAAGGTCGTAGTCCGCCCCACACCCCCCAAACTCGCTACCACATGGCTTGGCGGGAAGGGATGGGGGGCGTACTGGCTTCTCGACCACGCACTCTCCGATCCTCTTGACCCCAAGGCGCTCTGCATTCTCGCTACTGGTCCTATAACTGGGCTTCCCTTCCCAGGAGCGGCGAAATCAGGGCTGTTCTTCCGCTCACCCCTAACCACCTTCTTCGGTGAGTCATACTGCGGCGGTTACTTCGGCCCGCTTCTCAAACAATCTGGGTTTGACGCGCTTCTGATTACAGGGCGAGCATCGCATCCCGTTTACATCCTAGTTGAAGACCAACGCGTCGAGCTTTGTCGTGCAGAACGCCTTTGGGGGCTTACTTCGTGGGAAGCTGAGGCAGCGCTTCACGATGAACACGGGCGTCGTGCTGCAGTTGCTGTCATCGGACCTGCTGGCGAACGCCTTGTACGCTTCGCTTGCATCACCCACGCTT
>QMWL02000058.1 GCA_003661605.2 archaeon | reverse complement strand
TAACCGTCCAGTGCCTCGACTATCCCCTCTCTCTGACAGTTGTTGTAGATGCAGCGAATGGTCCTCTTGCTGGTGCTAAGGTGCGCGTTGAAGGTCCAATAACTGTTGAAGGAACTACGAACGGAGAAGGCCGCTGCATGCTATCAAACCTAGTAGCTGGATCTTACTACGTCTCAGTATTCTACGGCGATTCGCTGGTAAGCAGCCGATGGATACACCTCGGTAGCGATACAACGATCCATCTCCACATAGATGCTTACCTCATAGGATCATTCCAGCTTTCTCCTCACCTACTGCAAGTGTGTATATATACCGTTCTTTTTGCCATCGCTCTTCTCATATTCTGGAATCGAAGCCGCGTTGTTGACCTTCTGAAGCGCTTGAAACGCTAGGCTTAATTATAGGGTGTCGCTAACGCGTAGCCGTTGGCTCGCGCCGACGCTCGTTGCACACCTCTTTGCCGCCACTTCCGTTGTGAGCGGCGCGCTATGAAATACCTTCCTGATAAAATCTGGTGTAAGCTCACCAATGATGTATGTATCGCTCCAGATTGTAAGTACGCGCGCTGTGTTCGTAACTTGTTAACGAGTGATGGCCTTTGTGCAGCGAAGCTGCGCACCCAACGGCGCCGAGAGGAGGAGCGACCTGAGGACTTTTCAATAATACCTGGAGTACGTGTGGAGGAAAAGGTCTCAAAGAAACTAGGATTCGAATTCTGAGTTTATTCTTCGAATTTTTCGCCTAGCTTCGCAGCGACCAACTGCATGTTCAGCCTATCAATAAGATCTCTTATAATCTGCATTCGCTCGTTTACGCGTCGTCGCTCCTCCTGTAACCGCGCAACAAAGCTCTGATAATCATCCTCTGAGATATCACCTAGGCTATAATCAGCAATTTTCGCTAGCACGAGTTCTCGCTGTCGCTCCCTCTCCCCTTCAAGTGCAGTTAGAATATCGTTCAGAACAGCAGCCACTCGTCGTGCTTCATTAATAGCCTCCTTACTCGGTTCCCTCTGAAGGCGTGAAATGAGCTGCTCCGCAACTACATACCAGGTAGGCATAAGCATGAGCCTACCCTTTACCTCCCGTAGCTGCTCGATAGGATACTCAATAACGACCCCGTCCCGTAAGCGCACTTCATAGGCAGCTACTCTCCCCTCCTTCCGAACCTCAACCTCCGCGTGTCCAACAAGAAACCTTCCCTCCCAATCATAGACCTCAAGGGGTTTCTTTAGGGTTCGTCGTTCACTCAAGCGACCACACGTACTCCCCACTTTCTACCGTTCCCTGAGCGCGCACTCTTCGATGCGATTCTCCTGTGCGAAGCTCTGATCGCCGTAATCCTTCGAGCAGTATCTTCTGCTCGATCGCAGCCACGAGACGCCGTGTTGACACCACTACGTCAGGATTAACACTAATGCTGTCAATTCCTTGCCTTACCAAGAACTCTGTAAACTCGGGATATACGCTTGGTGCTTGTCCACAGATTGAAACGGTCCGTCCATGCTTGTGTGCAACGCGGATAAGGTGTGCGATCGCGCGAAGTACTGCAGGGTCTCGCTCGTCGAAGTAGCGTGGATCGATACGAGGCAAGATCTCGCTATCGCGGTCTGTACCGAGTATGAGCTGTGTTAGGTCGTTGCTACCGATGCTGAAGCCATCGCAGTAGCGGCAAAACTCGTCGGCGAGGAAGATGATGCTAGGTACTTCTGCCATTAACCATACTTTAAAGTCCCGTCCTCTAGCCAAGCCCTCCTCCTCCATAAGTTGGAGACAAGCCTCCGTCTCCCATGTTGTACGGACGAAGGGAAGCATAACCCATACGTTCTTCAAACCATATTCTTCACGAACCTTCCTAATCGCAGCACACTCGAGGCGAAACGCCTTCTCATACTGCGGGCTAATGTAGCGGCTAACTCCTCGCCATCCGATCATCGGGTTTCGCTCCTCCGGCTCGTACTTCTCTCCTCCCTTCAGTTGCCGATACTCATTCGTCTTAAAGTCGCTAAAGCGTACTACTACTGGTCGTGGGTAGATGGCCTTAGCAACCATCATAATACCCTCCGCCAGCCTATCCACAAACTTCTCCGGATGACCAGTTTCGATCAAGTAGAGAGGATGATCGCCTACATAGTCGCTGATGATGAACTCGATGCGCATAAGTCCAATACCGTCGAAAGGCAAGTGCCTGTACTCCTCGATCTTTTCAGGTACGCCTAAGTTCATGTAAATCTTAGTTGCTGTAACGGGAACGGGCTCTCGCCCAATCGTGACCACCATCTCCGCCTCTGGCTTCTTTGGCTTCTCCAGCTCCACAGCACCCTCGTAAACAACGCCTGTACTAGCATCAACTGTGTACGTCTCTCCCGTCGTTAGAACCTCGGTAGCGTTGCTTGCTCCTACAATACACGGAATTCCCAGCTCTCTGCTGACAATTGCTGCGTGACAAGTCATCCCTCCCTCATCGGTAACAATCGCACCTGCTATCTTCATGTAAGGAACCCAGTCGGGATTCGTCATCTTTGTCACGAGGATATCGCCCTTCTCCATCAGCTTCGAAGCCTCCTCAGGTGAGAAGGCGATCTTCGCACGACCAATATGGAACCCTGGCGCTGCAGGCAAACCCTTCACTACAACTCGCGCAGCAGAAGCGGGTACGCGTTCGGGCTTCTCTGGTTTTGCCGCCCGTTGCGACCATACCGTTTCAGGTCTCATCTGTACAATGAAAACGGACTCAGGGAATGACAGTCGTTCGTCAATAGCCCACTCTATATCAAGCGCACGCCCCTCTACCCTCTCAAGCTGAATAGCAATCTCTGCTAAACGGCGAATTTCATCGTCGGTGAGGCTTGGCTGTTCCTGTTTTTCAGGCGGTACCTCTACCTCCTTCGTCTCCCCTGTCATCGGGTCTCGAACGCGCATCCGCGTCTTTTTTGCAATCTTTCTATCGACAATTTCCAGCGTTTGCTTATCCACAACAAAGGAGTCTGGAGTTACGCTACCACTTACCACACTCTCTCCTAACCCCCAAGAGGACTCAATCACTATCTTGTCAGGATCGCCTGTAACTGGATGTATCGTGAACAGCACTCCTGCAGCCTTCGCCTGAACCATTGCTTGGATGATAACTCCCATCGACGCCTCTACGTGATCAAACCCCCGTTCATCTCGATAGAAAATCACCCTAGGAGTAAATAAACTGCTCCAGCACCTCTTCACAGCGTTCAAAATGCGCTCCCGTGATACATTGAGGTACGTTTCCATTTGACCAGCAAAGCTGCTATCTGCGAGATCCTCTGCGGTTGCAGAAGAGCGGACCGCAACAAGTAAGTTAGGATCTCCGACCTGGTCTCTTAAAGTATCAAAAGCTGAAAGTATTGCTTCAGCTATTTCAGGAGGCATCTGTTCCTTCTCGATCAGCGCTCGTATTTCCGCCGAAACTCGTTGATAATCCTCCGGTCCTTTCCGCTCCTGGCTTAGGATCTTGAGCACGGTATCCTTAAGCCCAGTCTTCTCCATAAAGTACCTAAAGGCGGACGAGGTTACAACAAAGGCTGGGGGAACGGGGGCACCTGCTCGAAGCATTTTTACAAGCCCCCATCCCTTACCGCCAAGCTCCTCCGGCTTAACTTCTTTGTCGGAGATGAACGCTACGAATCGAAGCTGTTCTCCTCCCATACGCTAACGACCAGAAGGCAACCCCTAATAAGCATTGTAAGCGACGCGAGGTTGACTTCCGCACAGCGTAAACTCGTTGGGACCTTCCTCCTACTCATAGGTCTGTGCTTGCTCTACTACGGGTTCTTCCATGGAGAAATCCACTGGCTCAAAGAGCTGGTTCGTAACACGTTCGAAGCTGCGTCTGCAGGTACCTATGCGCCTAGTTAGAATCAAGGCAAAGCTGGCCAGCCTACCCTATCACCTGCGCAAGATACCCTCGGGTTTATATAAAAACCGAATAACTATTCTTAGGCACATCTGTCAATTTGCATCCCTTATTCTAATCTATGCTGCCTTTGTGCAAATCCAAGCCTCGTGGATACCCCTACCCGTCCTCGCATGTCTCGGCACTACAAGTCGCCGCATTGCGTGTGGAATTGGCGTTATTTTCTGGGCTCTCTCCCACAACATAGTACCAATAGTCTCCGTGGGTATACTATTAACGCTCGGAGCCCTTCTTGGACGAACTTTCTGCGGGTGGGTCTGTCCCTTCGGTCTAGTTCAGGATATCGCAGGCTATGTTAAGCGAAAACACTATCCAATTACTCCCAAGGGTGATCGCGAACTAAGCTACATTCGTTTTGCACTCCTCGCAGTTGCGCTTCTGCTATCCCTATCGCTGTTCATCGCACACTTCACTAGTCCCGCTACTGAAACAACTTACCGTCGCGCCTTCAGACTAGCCGACGACTCACTCGTCTGCCTTTTATGCCCCGCATCCCCCTTCTTCGTATCCCTCCCCCCACTCCTCTACCAGCTTGCTACCGCTATCCCTGCTGCGATAAAGGGTCTTCCCGCAGCGTGGCCCACAGTACCGCGCGATCCTCTTTTCTGGTTCCGAATAGGGTTGCTTGCAGCCATTCTGTGGGCAAGCATAGAGCTGCCTCGCTTTTGGTGCAAATATCTCTGCCCTCTAGGCGCTCTACTCCACCTAATTGGTCGCCATAGCCTGCTCGGCATCCGCTGCGATCGCTCCCGCTGCCTTCGCTGCGGCATCTGTGCTCGTAGCTGTCCTATGCGCTTACGCCCCTTCGCGGCGCCAGAACCTGTTTTTACAGACGGTGACTGCATCTACTGCCTCAGATGCGTAGAGCGCTGCCCAGAGTCCGCTCTAAAACTAAGGTTTGGTTAATGTACTGTTACTTGCCGCAAGCCTCGGTGTTGCAGCTACAGGGCTTTGTTTTGCGCGGCATCTTCCCGTTCTTGCACCTCTTTGCTGCGGTATCTGCCACCAACCCCGCTCCGCCTTCAAAGTTGCAGTACTATTTGCACTAGGCAAGCTGCCTGGCTACTTGGTTACTGCTATCGTAGGCGTTTCAGCTATGCTTATACTC
>QMWL02000057.1 GCA_003661605.2 archaeon | reverse complement strand
TACGTATTGAGTATCTTCTGAACCAACGGATCTTCAGCGCTCTTGTTGAGCAGCGTGTTAATCAGCGTAAGTGCTGACTCACATGCGATAACATCTGTTCCATGGATTCCTGCATCCACAAGAACCGCAAACGACGGTCTTACTGGTAAAGAGCGGTTCCATATTTCACACACCCAGATACTTCTCCCTTCTACACTCACACCTATACTGTACACCCGGATTAGATCTGGATACGTTTCATTTAACGAAAGCAGCACTTGTGTTAGATTGTTGTAATCGTGATAGACTTGCCACACATCGCCTTGAGGTTGCGACACAGCTACGGGTACATAGCTAGGGGTAGTTAGTGCATAGGCTAAAAGCACCGCAACTAGCAATGCCTTCTTCATCGCGGCTTCATTTACATGCGCTGATAACATTATGCGTTGCAAACCCTTTCTCAAAACCTTAGACCCTTAACACCTAACTCCAACGCACTGATGCCTACGATACCCTTAGAGGAGTTCCAGAGGATCGAACTACGAACTTGCCGCGTAGTAGCAGCGGAGCGATTAACGCAGAAGCTCCTCAAGTTAGAGGTGGACCTCGGTGATGAGCGCAGAACGATCGTAGCAGGAGGCGGCGAGTATTACGAGCCCTCGTGGTTCGTAGGCAAGACCTTCATTATTGTAGCAAATCTACAGTCCAAAAGGATTCGCGGCGTTCTCTCTCAAGGCATGCTGCTTGCTGCCGATG
Source organism: archaeon (assembly GCA_003661605.2). Lineage (GTDB taxonomy): Archaea > Thermoproteota > QMWL01 > QMWL01 > QMWL01 > QMWL01. The sequence continues at coordinate 4,373 of QMWL02000057.1, read as the reverse complement.
TCGGTGGAAAGCCGATCTGGCTAACCACCTTCGAAGAAGTACCACCCGGTACACGCGTCTACTGATTTTCTGGCATATGCACAAAATTTAGAGCATTCAAAAAGATTTTTATTCGTCTAAATTTGCAGGCGCGTATTGGGTGCTCCTGTCATCCCACTAGCTGCCGTGCCTCCAGGCAGAGAAGTGATTGCGGTTGCGATACGTGCAGGTCGCGGTCTCACGCTTCGCCTGATGGAAATGGGCATCCTACCAGGTACTCGTATGAGGGTGCTAAAACCACCTCCAGGTCCTGTTGTTATTGAGGTACGAGGCGCTCGTCTTGCTCTCGGATGGGGGGTTGCGCAAAAGATTCTAGTACAGGTTGTCGCTTGAAAGTAAAACGTGAGATTGTCGTAGCCATCGCGGGTCAGCCTAACGTCGGTAAGTCTACGCTATTCAATCGCCTAACGGGGGCACATCAGCACGTTGGCAACTGGCCCGGTAAAACTGTAGAGCGAAAGGAGGGGTATCGTGATTTTGCAGGATATCGAATTCGCTTTATCGACCTCCCTGGAACATATAGCCTATCTGCGCTAGGCGTTGAGGAGCAGATCGCGCGCGACTTTCTTGCAAAGGAAAAGTACGACGTAGTTGTCAACATAGTCGACGCCTCCAATCTGGAGCGCAACCTTTACCTAACTCTTCAGATAGCTGAGCTCACACCGCGCGTCATCATTGCCTTAAACATGATGGATCTAGCTGAACAGAAGGGGCTTCGTATCAACGTGGAGAAACTCCGTCGGCGTCTTGGTGTTCCAATTGTACCGATGATTGCAGTAAAGGGTAAAGGTATCGAAGAGCTTCTCCGTACTATCATTGATGTTGTAGAGAATCGCATCGAACCACAGCTTCCTCACATCACCTACTCTCCTGAGTTAGAGCAAGCGGTGGATGAGATCGAGAACATTATTCGACATCGCAATCTACACCGACAGCTGGGCTACCATCCTCACTGGTTAGCCCACAAGGTGCTCGAAGAGGACTTCTTTGTCCTCCAGAGCATAGAGGAGAAGGACCCCGACGCATACTCTACACTTACTACGCTAATTGAGCAGATCGGCAAGAGGTTAGGAGGCCCCCCTAGCGTTGCCATGGTTCAGGCTCGCTACAAGCTACTTAGAGAGATATGCGCTCCTCTCATAGAAAAACGACCTGTTAAACCCACCTTATGGGAACGCTTTGACGCGCTCGCCCTCCATCCTGTGGTGGGACCGTTTTTCACTTTGTTTATCATGCTTGCCTTTTTCGTAGCAGTTTTTTCGATAAACACCGGATTTCCTCTCAACTACTTCCTTGAATGGCTCGGATATCCAGACATTGCCGTTACACTCGAGTCTTACTCTCTATCAGGGCTTCTCGGCGAAGCATTCAGCTCCCTAGCAGAATCTATGCGCATCGCGCTAGCTGATGTGCCGCTATGGGTTCAGGGCTTGATCTGCGACGGGATAATTGCTGGAGTGGGTGCTGTGGTATCCTTTGCACCCCTCATTTTTCTCATAGGGCTAGGCATCGGCGCACTTGAGGATAGCGGCTTTCTTGCAAGAGCTGCGGCGGTAATGCATAGACCGCTAAAGCCTCTGAAGATTGCAGGGAAGGGCTTTATCCCGCTCCTTCTCGGATTCGGTTGCAACGTTCCATCGGTTATGATGTGTCGTGGTCTGTATCGGGAATGCGAACGTCGAAACTGCGCTCTTATAGCAGGTCTCGTCCCTTGCCAAGCTAGACTCGCAGTTATCCTTGCCATCGTCACCGCTATTTTCTCAACTCCCCTAGCTCAGATAGCAGTCATCACCTCTCTCTACGTAGTTGCCCTACTCCTCTTGTGGGTTATAGGCGTCCTTTTCGCACACACGTTGTTCCGTCGCGAACCCTCTGCTCAGCTAGTAATCGAACTCCCTCCCTATCGCGCTCCCTTCGTCGGTAATGTACTAATGTATGGTTGGAACCTAACAAAGCACTTCCTGAAAAAGGCGGGAACGATAATCTTCCTCCTAGCAATTCTGATGTGGTTTAGCCTATCGTACGGCCCCGCCGGATTTACCGAAGACCCCTCCCTCTCCTATGCCGCTCTGCTCGGTCATGCGCTCACGCCCTTCACGCGAGTATTTGGTGCCAGTCACTGGGTTCTCGTTCTTGCTCTTATCACAGGATTTATAGCAAAGGAGGCTGTCATTGAAACAGTCGCTTTAGCTGCTGGAACTCCTAGTATCTCAGAAGCGCTGGGCAAACTAGGAGTAACTCCTCTCCAAGCTTACTCCTTGCTTCTAGTGGTTACAATCTACATCCCCTGTCTTGCCACAATAGCTACTATCTGGTCTGAAACTAGAAGCTGGCGGTACGTACTGCTCACCATACTCTACATGACTGGTATAGCCCTCCTACTTGCTACGCTCGTGTATCAGTTGGGTGCTTGGTTAGGCTTCTGAGACCTTAGGTATTCGTCAAGAAATGCGGCAAGTCGCTCTATCGCTTGTTGTGAAAGTACATGTTCAACTCGACAAGCGTTTTCATCCGCTTCCTCCGAATCTAGCCCAAGGACCTTCTCGAAGAACTCTGCAAGCAGCTGGTGCGTGCGTACCAAGCGACGCGCATGCCTTCTTCCCTTTGTCGTAAGCTTTACACCACGATATCGTTCATAGTGTACGAGACCCATCTTCTTCAACCTCCGTAACGCGATTGTTACAGTAGAAGGCTTCACCTTTAGCCGTGCTGCAATATCCTTAACACGCGCATAGCCTAATGGTGTCTGAGCTTCAAGCTCGTGAATCGCTTCAAGCACGTCCTCAAGGCTACGGGAAAGCCGTTGCAACCACGTAGGACTACAGCGCTGCTTAAGCGTTCGCGTAAACCTTTCAGCGTCATGCTGTAAACAGTAGCATGGGCCACTACCTAAGCGCGCGTGCCCCTCGTCTTCAGGTTATCTCTCTCTTCGACCCATGGCGAGGACCTCTTTGTACTTGTCCTCCCAAATACTCGTGCTCTCCCTATACAAGCTGCTCTCATGCTTGTCGATACTGCTACATCACCTCCTATATTCGACGCGGGTTTGGTGCTGAGCCTAAGCGCAACTTTCTTGCACGGCTGCGGCGCGATCTTAATCGCGTTGACATCCGCTTACCTATATCCATCGCTAATAGCTCTGATCCGTATACGCCTGAGGAAGCCGAGCTGCAGCTTACTCGTCGCACACTTCAGCTTCTAATACACCGTGGCTTTCGTATACTCATCCTTACAAAATCCGATCTCGTAATTCGAGATCTTGATCTGATTAAGAAGGGCGGGGTTGCAGTCAGCATTACCATTACCACTTTAGATCCCGTTCTAGCGCGCCGTCTAGAGCCCCGCGCCCCCAATCCCAAGCAGAGGCTCTCTGCTATCCGAATGCTAGCACGTGCTGGCATACCAGTTATCGCTCGCATAGATCCCATAATACCTGGCGTTAACGAAGAAGGAGTTGAACACCTAGTTCGTGCACTTGCAGAAGCAGGTGTTTCTCACATCGTGTCCTCAACGTACAAAGCCAAACCAGATAACTTCGTTCGTGTGCTCGAAGCCCTTCCCGAACACGCTTCACGCCTTCTTCACCTCTATCGCGAGATCGGTGAACGCGTTAGTCGCACCCTACGTTACGCTCCCAAGCAGGTGCGCTTAGACATCCTCAAACGCGTTCGCGACGCAGTTATCGAAAACGGAATGAGCTTTGCTACTTGTCGCGAAGGCTTTCCAGAGCTCAATACCGCCGCATCCTGCGACGGAACTCACCTCATCCCTCCAAACCCCTACAGACCAAAGCCTCTCGTCGAATAGCATTCAGCTAATAGTTCGACCACCACACTCCTCGTGGCTCGCCTCACAACCGCTCTTACCTACATCAATCGCCTACTCGCGAGTAAAGACCCCGACGGCGTTCTCGTAGGTAAGGAGCTGTTAAAGCAGTACCGCAAATGGCGACAAACCCTAGCGCTCTCCGACTTCTACACTTTCTTCACAAGCATCAATGAGCGCTACAAGTCAGTAATTCTTCGAGTTCTTCGTGGGTTCCCACAGCTAATTGGTCAATTTCGTGCCTTTGCCCTCGAGGAGTACATACGCGAGCTGCTTGTGCGACGAGTAGGGATTCCAGAGAACAGAATGTTCTGGAATCACGACATTGTGATCTGGAGAAGCCCTACCTACGGAGTCAAGACCGCAAAATTCGACCTAGTTATCGGGGACCACTACAGGCAAAGAACCGTACCACGCATACTGGTTGAAGCAAAGATCGATGTTGACGCTCAGCGGCTGCGTGCCGCTATTCTCGCTTTTCTACTGGCGCGTCGTCAATACCCGAGAGC
>QMWL02000056.1 GCA_003661605.2 archaeon | reverse complement strand
CTCCATAGCAATGCTCAGCTCCTACGACTTCAGCTATACAGACCTCGACCCTACAGCAACGGGCTTCACCGCTAACAAAGCAACCGATATTGTGTTTGCCTCGGAACTCGGAAGCGGTGTTTTAGGACCATGGGATGATCCTGAGGCAACTGGCTTTGACGATGGAGACGAAGGCGAGCGAGCACCTCGCATCGTTACGCTTCTCCAAGGAGGTAACGAGATCTACTTCTTCGACGATGTGGAGTGGGGCAATATACCCGGTTGGACAGGCGATATTGCTACCGACCAATGGCACATAGTTTATGACCCGAGTGCAGCTCATAGTCCCCAACGTTATTGGTATAGTAGCCAGCAGATCGGTGCAGCAACAGTAACCCTCGTAAGCCCTGATATCGACCTAACTTCGGCCACTTCACCTGTCTTCCTATGCTTCTATGAACAGTACAGCCTTAGCCTTTTTGACCAACTATCCGTTGACATTTCAACAGATGGAGGAAATACCTGGTCTACACTGTACTCCATATCCGGTTCTACAAGCAAAAACACCTGGGATCCAAGGACGGAAATCCGTTTAGACGCATATGTAGGAAACGTTGTAAAAATCCGCTTCAGATTGAGTACTGCCACATCTGCTTGGTGGTGCATAGATGACATAGTTGTCGCGCGCGGTTCCGTAACGCAAAATCGTATTTTCTACGATCCCGTAAACCTAACTTCTCAGACTGTCTGGCAAGTGGACTCCTCGGGGCGTGCTAGTGGAGACTGGACAGTAGATACAACAGACTATGCCCCTGGGTCCTCTCCATATGCTTGGCACGGTTGGTACAGCGTAGGCCGAATTCCTCAGTCTGGTACGTGGGAGCTATATACAAAAATCGACATATCGGGGTATGATGACTACCGAGTAGTTTTCATGTACAAAACCGCTCTGAGCGAGAAAGGCTCGTTAACCTTCAAGACGGAGCTAGATGGGGCTACAAACTACTCACAGCCACTATCCTCTACTGACTGGACGTTGCACGATACTGGCTGGATAGCGACTGGAGGTGCTACAGAGCTAACGGTTCGCTTTGTGCTTGACCTAGAGCGAGCCCAGAACCAAGCGGGAGATGTTTGGGTTGACGAAATCGAAGTATATGCGCGTAGAGTAACATCGCCTTCTGATGTACGAAGCTATGGTGGTGAGAGCTGCATCCCAAGGTATACGGTTTTGCTCGTCTCAGGCTATGGAACCGCCAGCGATGGTAGCGACTACGGATGGGTGCTCGGAGTAGGCGTAGAGTCCTCCGGTCTTCTTATACCTCTCGTAAACCAGACCTTTTCGAAGGAGATAGGCGATATCCTACCCGACGGTAGTAGCGAGTCTCAGGCACTAACCTACAACCTAACCTACCTTCTTCTACTAGGCGAGGATAGGCGCGCCACCAGCCTTACGGCAGCTGACCTAGGAGATGAGGACGCTACATGGGACTTCTGGCATGATTACAGCTCTGGCGAACCTCGTGTTGATTATGTGGAGGTCGGGGTAGTAGCAACTAATACAACCGGAACACCCCGAGGTCTTGTTTACATTCTCGATCTACGCGGATATGGATATCGTGCTGACGATCCCTCACAATCTTATGATCCCGAAAACTTCAGATCTGATGTGGACGATCCGGATGTTATCGTGGAAATTGTGTTAGAAGCACGTTCCGGATCCCCGGCATCTGCCTCAAATACCTACTGGAAAGGATGCTCACAAATATCAGATATCGATGGTGACGGCTTTTACGACCTTCTTACAGTAGGGGAAACTCAGATCTCTACTCCCACTAGTAATGTTCGTTGTCCTGTAGTTGCGGTATACCGGTACTATCAGTCCGTAACAGGCTGGATCCTTGAGGCAATTCGAGGACCTACAGCACTCCCCACGAGCCCGCTAACCGACGCACCTCTGTGTGCCTGGACGTGGTGGCAGGACAACGGTGTAGTAGTGATATGCAAGAACGTTACCCAGTTAACGGGCGCTAGATGGAGCTACTACTTTGACTTATGGGATCCAGAGACCGATACGGTCGTTGAATCGTACCTTTGGGACTCCCGGTACACAACAGGTGGCATTGGCGGCAGAGACCTGATCGTAGCATCTATGCTGCCTGATGGTACCAATCCTGGGCTCGTGGGAATCGTGGGAGGAGCGGTCTGGAATGCAACCGTCGGTGCAGAGCACTGGGACTTTTACCTAGCTACATTAGACCTCTTTGAAGTAGATGTGCCTCCAGAGTACGAGACAACCTTCATCTATGAACCTAGAGTCATCCGTGTAGAAGCTTGGCTCGAGTAAAACGAACGAGAAAGGGACAGCTACTCCTCCTCCTATGCTTTCTACTCGCGCTCGCTATCTTCATGGCTGCCTTCATACTCTCAACGTACGGCACCCTTCCCCGCCACATTCCGATAACCGACCCTGCCTTTGTTCTCGCCTCTATTCGAGACTCAGCAAAACGAACGGTAGACCTCGCTACAGCTAACCTATCGTGGAGCTCGGCTCCCTCAGAAGACGTAATTCGCTTCTGGCTCGACCAGTGGGTTAACAACACCGCTACGCTATGGATGCAACGGGGTGTCTTTATACGGGTTGTTTATGTAATCGAGAGCTGGGGCGTTCCCTGGCGATCTACCGATCAGAATCCAGCAACGACCTTCGTAAGAGTTCGCTTTATCGCTAACATAACATCCTCTGACTTTGAAATCTACGATAACTTCCTAGTTACTAGCTACATGAACCTATCCGTTGTAGAGCTACCTGACCTTCGTTATCCGGGAGATAACTTTACGATTAAAGTCACAGGCATTAGGGACATCGCTTGGGGGGCTGGTCCAGCTGCTAATCTCACGATACTACAGATCCTCTGCCAAGGCTTCCCCTCTTACCCCCTACATATCCGCGATCTAGGAAACGGCACCTACATTATCGTGTGTAGCTGGCCCTCTGCAGCATCCGACCCCCCCTATCCGATCGAGGTTCTCGCACAGGATCAGCGTGCTATTCTCTGTCGCGCCGTCTTCCCTGTATAACTCTAGCGACGGCGCCACCGGCGTCTCCTTATGACACCCGGGACAATTCCATGAATGTCTAGATGAATACCATCTGTTGTAATACGCATAGGTATTCGTGAAAGGGGGTGCCGACGCCCTTTCATCTTCTCAATACGTAAATACCTGATCATATCAATACCATCAGGCGTAGGTTCTAAAAACAGATGAAGGATGCCATCCATCTCATATTCTACTGCGTGAATTAGCTGTCTATCTCTTGAAACAAGATCTGCTGTAAAGAGTGCAGTTACATAGTGGTAGCGGAGCGCGGAAAGCATGCGCTTCAAAACCAAACGTGTTTGTTGACCTCCAAAATGCTCAAGAAGCGTTGTTACTGTATCTACTGCTAGTACCTCAACCTCAAACTCATCGATGATGCCCAGAATTTCAGCGAGAAAGGATGCGACATCCATCGGTCCCTCAGGCTGAAAGAATTCATCGGATGGTATACGCGCTATGAGAGTATGCAGATCGTACATGATTAAATAGTTGGTGCGCTCTAATTCCCGTAAATCCCATCCAAAGGCAGATACCCTATGTCGAACTACTTCAGGTGCCTCATCAACAGCTATAAAGAGAGCTTTAACTCCTCTCTCTCGCGCATTACGATATATGAACTGAATAGCAAACGTCGTCTTTCCGGTACCAGGTCCTCCCAAAACCAAAACGCAGCTCCTACGTGGAAATCCTCCATCCAAAACTAAGTCTAGTTCAGCGACACCTGTTGATATAACGGGTTCAAGCCGAACACGCCCTTCTATTTCGAGCGGGGTGATTGCATAAGATGGATCGGCAGCTAACCAGCCCATGAGCTAGGCTGGCAAAGCGGTCTCCGCACGCTCGCCGGATGGGGGCAGAGCTATTACCTCAAGTCGAAAGCCGAAGATATCTCCTTCCCCCGCACGCTCTCCTAACTTAATTACTACCTGACATGTAGCGGATGTACCCGGTTTAAGCAGTATCGCGTTAGCTCTTCCATCGGGTACTGTTACCATTCCATTGGATATCTCAAATTGCACGTACTCTGCTCCCTCATAAACCAAAGATACGCGAAGAAGTTCGATAGCGCCCATTTCAGGACTTCGGTTGTAGTTCCAGCTTTCGGGCACGAATTTTAGAAATATAGGAACCTCTTTATCTTCCGATATGTTGCGTATGGTGAACACGTTTGGCCAGCGGAGTTTTCGAAATAGGAACGCATAGAGGTCGTTGTACACCACCCCGTCGGGTCGGACTGTTGATACCCGCTCCTCTCCTGGAACAACTTCTACCAGAGGCTTCTGCACCGTGATCAGCCACTCCGCTATCGACAAGACGGGAGAAGAGTATGCTAACCGTATAACCCTTTGCCCGACCCTCACTACCTTTATACTTCAAGAAAAAGTACCTCCGTGCTATTCCTGATAACCCCCCTCCTCGTCTTCGTCCTTACCCTACTTATTGTGCCTATCGGCCTCTCTCTATCGCGATGGGCAGGGTTAGTCGGTGTTGATGTCCACAAACGAAATCCTGTTTCTGTTCCTGAAACTGCAGCACTACTTCCCCTACTTTCAGCCCTATGGGTGATAAGCGGTCTCAGTAACGCATTACAACTTACGCACTGGACTCCTGTTTTTCTTGTTGTGTTTGCTGCAATGATTGTAGGTATTGTTGACGATTTCTTGAATCTAGGTCACGTAACGAAGGCTCTTACGCTCTTTGCTTGCGGCTACCTACTAACTCCTAGCATACTCTACCGACACACGATGTACATCCCTCTTATCGGCGTATTTGAGCTCGGTTTTCTCTACCCGCTGTTCATCGTTCCTCTCGCAGTAACCACCGCTGCAAACTTTACCAACATCTACGCTGGATACAATGGACTTGAAGCGGGCAGTGGCGCCATCGCTTTCGCTGCTCAAAGCATCATCTGCTCACTAGCTGGCTATCCCGACCTCGCGCTTCTTGCTGCAATCTTCGCTGCAGTCTACTTTGGGCTTCTCGTCTATAATGCCTATCCTGCACGCTGCTTCATAGGTGACACAGGTACTCTACCAATAGG
>QMWL02000055.1 GCA_003661605.2 archaeon | reverse complement strand
GCTTCTCGTAAGGTGGGCTCGTCCTGGGTAAAGCCTGTTGCGAGAAGAGCTGCATAATCAAGGGGGTCGGTATGCGCGATCTTCTGGTACTTTTCAAAGACAAGGAGGTCTACGTCGATGTTACGGTTTTTCAAAACACCAGCAATAAGGAGAGTTCCAAACCCGATGACATCTAATGTCGCTACACGATAGCCTAGAGGGCGACCAGCGCAGTCAACGAGTAGGACGCGGGGCAAGCTCGTTGCTTGGGCGGATGCGATATATAGCCGTGTGAGTAGCGGGGTGTGCTAGGGTTTAAGGTCATGTGGCTAGCAGAACGGCTCCTCTACGATGGAAGCCAGATCCGCCCTCTTTGGGCGCGGCGAGTTTTAGGAGTTGAAGGCTCGTGCGGTATTGCGTGGCGAGGTCCGATGTCGGTGCGTGCGGAGGAAATGGTAGACGTTGAGGACCTTTCTGCAGGAGCAGCGATTACAGGAGACGATGTACTACACTTTCGTCTCGAGTTCTTTGACGATCCATCACCACGCCTAACCATCTACCGACAGCGTCTTTTCGCTGTAGTTGTTGCAGAGGCGCTGTATCGGCGCTACGAGCTGCTAGTGCGGCGAGAGGGCTCTGACTTATATGTAGACAACCGGAAGCTGTCCGTGTCTGCAGCCACCTTCTCGACGACTTCTGCGGTAGTACATTTTGGGATCAATCTGACTAAAGCAGGAGTTCCTGAGGGTGTTACTGCGACTGGCTTATGTGAGTTGCTTAAGCGAAAGCTGGATGATGATAGGGTGAGGGAGCTGGCCCTTACGATTCTTAACGCGTTTCGCAACGAGCTTGAAGACGTTGAGTCTGATCTCTCCAAATATCGGACAATAGGTTAGCTCAGCAGCTAGACCTTACTGTAAGAGGTTTTACTCTGCCTGGTCAGGTTCTGCTGGCTGTTTGGTGAGAGAGGGTTTGACGCGGTATGTGGCAGCGAGAATAAGTGGTGCGGCAAAGCAGGTGGCGATACTTTCTACAATTATTACAGCGTAAATTTCAGGGGTGATTGCAGCCATGGAGAAGGCGAGCCCAGCGACAACTATACCTACTTCGGCGCGAGGAGTAAGTACCGCACCGAGTTGAATTGATCGAAGAAGGGAGCGGGTAAGCGGATAGGAGAGGAGAGATACGATAAAGAGCTTGGTTGCGACCGCGATGAGGATGACCACGCAAGCGGTTGGGAGGATCCAGGGACTGAGTCGCTGCGGGTTTAGAGCAGCACCCACGTAGGTGAAGAAGATAGGAGCGAAAACGCTGCTTAGCTGACTTGCAAAACGCCGTGCTTCTTCGTACATTTCAGTGCTAGCTACAATGATACCAGCTGCGAAAGCGCCTAGAATCATCTCATAGCCCATACCAGCCATTAGACCTACGAAGGCGAAGCATAATGCGATTGCTATGGCACGCATGTGGACTCGTGCGTGCTCAGGTTCAAGGGTAGCGCGGAGCGTACGCGCTATTGGACGGACGACATAGGTACCGATGAGAACTATCGCAAAGAACAAGCCAAGGGATATCATGAGTCCTGAGAAAAGTTGCTGTGCATCGATATAGGTCCTACCGAGCTGGATCGCCATCAACGATGCAGCGAGAATGTTGAGGCTCATGATATCATCAATGATGGCGATGCTAAGGAGTAGGGAGCGATTGATGCCACGGATAGAGCGGGTTGCAGCTATCATAGCGGTGCTTGTAGGTACTAATGCAGTAGCAAGTACGAGAGCATCGGTAGCAGGTAGCTGAAGTGCACCAGCGATAATGACGAAGGATGTGAAGAAGACGAAGAGCGCTTCACCCACCCCGATGAGAACACCAGCTAAGCCTACCTTTCGAAGCTCGTCTAGTGATAGTTCTAGCCCAGCAGCGAAGATGACGAAAAGAAGCGCTAGCTCGGCGACGAACGCTACGTACTCATTAAACACAACAAGTGGCTCTCCGTGAATTACAATATCAGAACCCAATAAGTAAGGACTAAACACGATACCGGCAACTACACAACCTACGCTTTCAGGTAGACCAAACTTTAGGGCAGCCTCTCCGAACATCTTGCCTGATACAATCAGCACGCTTATTGAAACAAGCGCGCGTGCAACAGGAGTCATGGATCCGCCTACTCTGCCGCAGATAATTTGTTTTGTGTATGTAAGACTTGTTCTAGTAGGTAGAAAGCACTTCGTCGGCTTCGGCTATCAGAGATTCGAGGCGGGAGAGGCGCTGGCGAAGGCGGCTTAGCTCGCGGAGAGCGCGTACTCGTTTTTCCCGGTTGGGTGCACCAAGGTGCCGGCGTACAACCTCTAAGCGCCCAGCAAAGAACTCACGAGCTGAACATGCACGGTTATAGCAGATTGTTAGCTGGGCATACTCTTCATCAGATAGTTTAGAGGAACGAGCCTTCGTGAGTAGGCGACGTAGTTCGACGAGCCACTCGGGTAGTAGTATCAAGAACTCGCCATCCTCCTCGAGCTGTGCTATCGGGATTTCGAGGAAAGGAGGTTGCTTACCGATTTCGACGATACCTGACCGGGGATGCTCTTGTGCGATTACACCGATTTCTCGACCATCGTACCAGTCGTAGACAGTTTTTCCCCGTAGTGATGAGCGAGCTGGCTCGGTCATGGGATGAAAGCAAGCATAACGGCTAGTAAGCCGATGATGACGATGGCGAGGACAAAGAGAAGAATAGCGATAATGGCGATAGCGATGGCCTGAAGGGCGGTTACTTCAAAGGCAGCCTTTATGACGGCGATCCATGCAAGGAAGGCTAGGAGTAGAGCGAGAAGGGGGAGGAAGGGACCTATGAGCGTTAGGATGAGAAAACTAAGGATAGTACCGAGAAGCATAGCACCAACAGCAGCTCCTATGGAGGCTTCGCCTCTGATGATTCGTGCCGCAAAGTATAGTGGAAGGGCGATGATCACCAGACCTGCAATGATAAGGAGAGCGAGAAGGAGGATAGCAGCTGCAAAGCTTATTCCTGTAAGTAGCCAACCGAATGCGCTGAAGAGACCAGTACTAAGTAAAGGCAAAGGCACGTCGCGGTTTAGTATGAAGTTATTAAAAATAGCTCCACTTAGGACCGTTGAGCGAACCTGGTTACGATCCGCTTGTGGTAGCTGAGCGAATACGCCCGCTTGTTGTTAGGGGTGTGCTACGGCGCTACTACCGCCTGGTACGAGGAGGGAAATGGTACGGAGGAATTGCAACTGCGGACTGCACGGGATGCAACCTTAGGTGTGTTTTCTGCTGGAGTGGCTACCCTCGTGATCATCCTACAACAGGTCGGTTTTACAGTCCTGAGGAAGTTTTCTCCGCTCTTGAACGTTGCGCTCGTCGCTGTAAATACCGATTGTTGCGAGTGAGCGGTAACGAACCTACACTTGGGTGGGAACACCTTCTTCGATTAATGGAGCTTATAGAAGAAGATGGTCGATATCTATTCATATTGGAAACAAATGGAACGATCATAGGTAGTGACTCAAAGTATGCGCGCGACCTGTCGAAATTCACGTGCGTTCATGTCCGAGTATCGCTGAAAGGAGCGTCCGAGCAAGAGTTTCACCAGCTTACGGGTGCAAAGCCATCTGCGTTTCAGCTGCAACTAAAGGCACTAGAGCATCTACTGAATTACGGAGTTCCCTGCCACCCTGCGGTAATGCTATCCTTCTCCTCCAAGGAGGCTTTACGGCAGCTTAGGAGCAGGCTTCAAGCTATCGATTCGGTGCTGATTGAGGAATTCGAGGAGGAGTACGTGTTTTTGTACCCGCATGTTGTACAGCGATTGAGGAGAGCAGGTATTAAGCCGCATACTGCATTTTATCCGGATAAGATTCCGAAAAACCTGATATAACGAAAACCCTAGACTTCTTCAGCAGCGACTTCGCGGGCTGCGATCTCAGATAGAATAGCCCTTCGCCGTGCGAGCATCCACATCATGAACCCAACACCAGCGAGTAGGACGCCTAGACCACCTAGGATACATAGTGCGAGTATACCGATGCTGGTGAACGATTGGGAACGAATACTGCTTGCTTTAGCATCCCAGTAGTTGCCCAGTAGGGTTGGGAATCTGCTTGAATAGGAGTCAACAGCATTGAGTGTAGGACGCGTGTTTTCTTTGATTGTAGTGAGAATGCTGATTGCTTGGTCGTAGTAGTTCTTCGCCGTTGTGTAGTCATGGCGATCGTAGGCGCGGTCGCCCAGCTCCATAAGCTGACCAGCTTTAAACAGATCTGGATAGTAGCTTAGCCCTACAGGCATGTAGACGGTGCCGTTAGGCGTTGGAACAGGAACTCCTCCGTAGACTAAACTCGCTACATAGTCATAGAGGTCTGTTGCATTGTTTCGAGCCTCGTACGCATTCCTATGTTCAGGAGACCAGATAACTATGCCGATGGGTATGTCCGTTTCAGTTCCATTGACAGATAGTACGACGGTGAGGGTGTATAAGAAGATGTCAGGTGTTGCATCATCTGTTGTGATTTCTACAGCGTCAAGTACTACCTCGTCGTAGTCAATTAGCTTACCATCTAGCTGTGGGAAGTCTAGGAACCCGCCTTTCCAGGTAACAGTAACGTATGCATCGTCTACCTGAAGTACCTCATCCGGTTCGATATACGGTTTGAACATTATGTTTACACCAATACTGTCTCCCTTGATGTAAGTGTAGATGTATGTATCGGTTGTCCAATCGTACTCAACCATATAGTATCCCGTTAGAGCTATGTGCGCTTCGTAGCCCCAGGCTATTGCTTGTGCACGGATCCGCGGTGTCGGTAGAGGAGCGATGGCTATCAGAGCAACGACTAACAGGACCGGGAGGAATCGCTTCATACTCAGAGGCTTTGAGATTTCTTTTTAACAATTTGTCCAGCAATGTACTGTTGCTGAGGCATAGTGTGAAGTTTACAATAAAGCCCCCACATCCATACTCGCTTAATCTGACGCTTTCCCCATCTTTCGTATCTTCTCTATATGAAAGGCAGAATGGCTGGTGGGTTCGAACATATGGTAAGTACGCGACGACCTTCAAAGCGAAACAGGAAGGTCATCGTGTTATAGTTGAAGTTCACCGTGCATGCGATGAATTGAAGCATGTTATTGAAACAGAGCTTGGTCTTCGACAACCTCCCTTTGAGCGTAAGGTGGGT
>QMWL02000054.1 GCA_003661605.2 archaeon | reverse complement strand
TTACAGGACAGCGCATTATCGACTTCCTCTTCCCGATAAGTAAGGGAGGAGTTGCAGCTATTCCTGGAGGCTTCGGCACAGGCAAGACTGTGATGCAACACCAGCTTGCGAAGTGGTCGGATGCCGATATTGTGGTTTACGTAGGATGTGGAGAACGAGGAAACGAGATGGCGGAGGTTTTGGAAAGCTTTCCGGAGCTTAAGGATCCGAGAACGGGTCAGCCACTGATGAGTAGGACAGTTCTCATTGCAAATACGTCAAATATGCCAATTGCTGCTCGGGAGGCTAGCGTGTACACGGGCGTTACTATAGCCGAGTTCTTCAGAGATATGGGGTACAATGTTGCTTTGATGGCTGACTCTACGTCTCGATGGGCGGAGGCCATGCGAGAAATGTCTGGGCGGCTTGAGGAAATGCCTGGAGAGGAAGGATTTCCCGCTTATCTCGCGTCACGTATTGCAGAGTTCTATGAACGAGCAGGTCGAGTTGAAACGTTGGGTAGTGAAGCACGCATAGGGTCTCTTACCATAGTGGGGGCTGTTTCTCCACCAGGTGGGGACTTTTCCGAGCCTGTAACACAGTGTACATTACGTGTTGTTAAAGTCTTCTGGGCGCTAGATACAGCACTCGCGTATAGAAGGCACTTCCCGGCCATTAACTGGCTAACGAGCTACTCGCTTTACGTAGATGATCTCGATCCTTACTTTGAGAAGCAAGTCGAGGAAACATGGGGTGAGCTTCGGCGTGAAACAATGAGAATACTTCAAGAAGAGGCGGAATTGTTAGAAATTATCAGAATAGTTGGTCCTGAGGCTCTTACGGAGAGACAGCGGTTGACCTTAGAGGTAGCGCGAATGATAAGGGAGGACTTTCTCATGCAGCACGCAAAACACCCAGTAGACACCTACTGCGCACCCTTCAAGACGCTTGGCATCATTAGTGTAATCATCGAGTTTTACAAACGAGCGCAGGAAGCTCTCGAGCTTGGTATACCATTAAAGGAGATCCTTGGTCTTCAGGTCATAGGGACTATTGCACGGCTCAAATCCGTACCTCACGATCAATTCGAAAAACGGCTAGAAGAAGTGAGAGAAAAGCTTCGCAACGGCTTTGAGGGGCTAAAACAGGTGTTGATCGAGACGACACCATGAGTAGCGCTCGGCTGGCTATACCGAAGGAGTATAGAACCGTATCACAGATCAGAGGGCCTTTACTTTTCGTAGAACGTACAGCAGGTGTTGCCTACGGGGAGCTAGTTAAAGTGTACACACCTTATGGTGAAGAGCGACGGGGTCGTGTCCTTGACGTATCAGAGAATGCTGCAGTTATTCAGGTCTTTGAGGGAACTCACGGATTAGATTTGGGATGTTATGTTAGGTTTACAGGAGATGTGCTTCGTATACCTGTATCCGAGGATGTGGTAGGAAGGGTGTTCGATGGAAGTGGTCGCGCTATAGACGATGGACCAGCTATTATCGGTGAAAAGCGCGATATCAACGGCGCGCCGATCAACCCTGCTGCACGTGAATTTCCACACGACCCTATTCAAACAGGGATTTCCGCAATCGATGGCATGAACACGCTTGTTCGTGGGCAGAAGCTACCCCTCTTCTCGTGTAGTGGACTTCCTCACAACATGGTTGCAGAACAAATCGCACGACAGGCAACTGTGCCTGGTCAGGAGGAGGAATTTGCAGTAGTGCTTGTTGCGATGGGAGTAACAGCAGACGACGCGCGGTTCTTTAAATCCAGTTTCGAACGGCAAGGTGTTCTAGATAAGATAGTTCTTGTTCTAAACCTAGCGGATGACCCGCCGGTGGAGCGGCTGATAGCACCACGTGTTGGGTTAACAATGGCAGAATACCTTGCATTTGAGTGCGATATGCACGTTCTGGTAATTCTCACTGATATGACGAACTACTGTGAAGCACTACGAGAGATATCCGCAGCTAGAGAAGAAGTTCCAGCCCGACGCGGGTATCCAGGCTACATGTATACAGACCTAGCAACCATATACGAGCGAGCGGGACGTATCAGAGGAAAGAAGGGCTCCATTACGCAGATTCCGATCCTCACAATGCCCGGAGACGATAGGACACATCCTGTTCCTGATCTGACTGGCTATATTACCGAGGGGCAGATATATCTAGATCGCGCCTTGTGGAGAAAAGGGGTTTATCCTCCTATTGATGTACTTCCATCGTTATCCAGGTTGATGCGCGAGGGTATTGGTGCAGGGCGTACGCGCGAGGATCACAGGGAGCTATCTGACCAGCTATACTACGCATATGCAGAGGGGAGAGATGCTAGGGACTTGGCTAAGGTTATAGGTGAGGAGTCTCTGAGTAAAAGGGATCAGATGTATCTACGATTCGCTCACGAATTCGAAGTTCGATTTATAAACCAAGGATACTATGAGAACAGATCCTTCGAAGAAACATTGGATCTTGGATGGGAGTTGTTAGTAATGTTCCCTGAGAGCGAACTTAAGCGTATCGAAGAAGAGACGATCAGAAAGTACCACCCGAAGTATAGGAAGCAGGAGAAGGGTCAAAGCGCCTCCGGTTAATGGCCTTAGAACAAATCACTCCAACACGCCAAGAGCTACTTCGTTTACGAAGGAGAATTCGCCTCATAGAGAGAGGTGTGAAGCTCCTCGAAGAGAAGAAGGAAGCGCTATCTATAATATTCAGAGATACAGTCCGAAGAGTGCGCATATTACGTAAGAAACTATATGAGCAGCTAAGAAACTTGTTTCAGATATATGGGAAAGCTGTTGAACTATCAGGCAGACCATCAATAGAGCGTGTCGCGAGAGAGATTGGAGATATTGCACGTGTGGAAGTACGGTCACGATTACTTATGGGACTCCGTCTTCCGCTTCTCCACGTGAGTAATATTAGGGACGTACGTACACAATATAGTTTGATCGACTCAAATGCTTATGTAGATCAGCTCATATCCGAAGCGGGTGATCTGATAAAGTTACTGTGTGAGGTGGCGTCGGTAGAGAATGCTCTCGTTCAGTTAGGTATAGAGATTGCAAGAACAAGACGAAAAGTGAATGCGTTAAACTGTATAATATTACCAAGAATGAAAAGCGCGCTGTCATACATAGAACTGTTCCTATCTGAGAGGGAAAGAGAGAGCTTTACTGCTCTTAAACATATAAAGCAGATTAAGTTAGGAAGACGTTCTTAATAAGAGAATAGCCTTTGCGATATCGCCACCAGCTTCTCTGAGCGCGGCCTCCGCTCTTTCGCGGTTTACGCCCGTTTGTAGCATGACGAACTCGACATCCTCGTCTGTGAATGATGGGGGCGCTGTTTCTGCTGTTTCCATGCTTGCACCTAGGGGTAGCTCCGCGTAGTTCTCTGCAAGTATTTGGAAGAAAACCCCGTCACGCATTCGCATCAGTGTAACATGAGGATTAGTTACCTCTATAACCTTAGTTCTTGTCTCTATCCTCACACGGACGACATCGGAAATCTCCTCAAGAGATGCACCTAGACGTTGTAGTAAGCGACGTAGCTCGCGAGGAGCTCTACGCGCGCGGAACATCTCCCTGCATTTCTATACCTCTCCTAACTTTTACTGCGACTCCTCGACTAAGTTGTTTGATTACAGATGCTGGAACTACCATACGACCAACAGCGAGAAGCTGATCTCTTGAGTCAACTACGATCGTCTCATCACCGGGCCTCAAGAAGGGATCCGCCGAGGCCACGTGCTTGCAAAAGACATCACGGCCTCTTTTCACAAAGGGGACTATTTCCTCAGCAACAACTACCCGTAAGCGTGGAGGGGGGAGCACTTTTTGAAGAAGACGAGCACCATCTAGAGAGAGAGCAAACGTGCAGTCTGATGCTCGCAAGGTTGCGATACGCCTCCCCTCAACTAGGACGTATCTAATGCGCCCAGTCCTTTTTGAGAAGACTACCTCGACGTTATCGGGTATGAAGCGTTCCGCGCCTGGACCAAACTGGTAGATAGCTATAGAGCGGAGCACTTCAATGACACGAGAGAGTTGCATAGCAAAGGTTATTCCCACCTTCTAAAATAGGTGAGGGATACGGATGCCGTACTGCGAGCTTTGCGGTCGTAAAATCGAAGGGCAGGCGTATGCCGCAAGTGTGGAAGGAGCTACGCTTGTGGTGTGTGATAGATGTGCGTCAAAAATACGCACCGCAAGACCACTTGTACGTAGAAGGCAGACCATGAGAGCGCGCACACCGTCAAGGAGCAGGTTTTACGGTATAGTATCAGACGATCTGATAGTGCATCCTAATTATCCAAGGATTATAAAACAGGCTAGGGAGAGAATGAGGTTAACCCAGCGAGAGTTAGCTCGGCTAGTTAGAGAGAAAGAGTCTGTTATTAGTCGCATAGAACGAGGTGCATTACGACCGAGTATCGAACTTGCAAAGCAACTAGAGCGTGTACTCCGAGTCAAACTAGTATTTCACGAAAGCGACTTGGTAGGTTAGTAGTATGGAGAGAGTAGTTCTAATTCACTACCCCCCCGGTGGGTTCGACCTCAAGGAGACGAAAGCGTTAGCGGAGGAGTGTGGTTATACTGTAGCAGAAGTTATAGTGTATAGGAAAAGACCACGATCCAAATACTTTATTACAGAAGGTAAACTTCGGCAGCTTAAGGAAGCGGTAACAAAGCATAAATGTACTAGTGTAATCTTTGAACCAAATCTAAAAACAGTTCAGAAGTACAACCTCGCAAAGGAGCTGGGTGTTGAAGTGATTGATAGATTCGATTTAATTTTGCAAATTTTTGCACTACATGCAGGGTCTCAGGAAGCAAAGCTACAAGTGAGGCTAGCAAAACTGTATTATGACCTTGCAAGAGCTAGGGAGAGGATTCGCTTAGCGAAATTAGGAGAGCAGCCTGGATTTTATGGACTTGGTAGGTATCAGGTAGATAATTATATAAGACATGTCAAATATATGATATCGATAACTAGGAAAAAGCTGGAACGTATACGAATGAGAAGAGAACTTTGGCGTAGACGTCGAAGAAAACTGGGATATCCTGTTATTGCGCTCATCGGCTACACAGTTGCGGGTAAGACTACGTTATTTAACGCGCTCTCTGGCTACTCACAGCCCACAGACCGCCCTTTATTCACCACACTGAGTCCAAAATGTGCTTTAGTTGATTTAGGGAATATGAAAACTTTTGT
>QMWL02000053.1 GCA_003661605.2 archaeon | reverse complement strand
TGTAGGAGGCGACTAGCACAATGATACTTATAATTGCTCCAAATACTGCCACTATCCATTTGTTTGCGTTTATCTTGCCTAGTGCGTTTTCTTGTATTGTTATCTGTGTCTCCTTTGTCTCGCAGTACGGGTTTTCCGCTATGCGTATTGTCAGTGTTTTTCCTTCATACCCCGCCACATAGAATTGTACTTCTCCATTCTGATTTGTTACTCCATCCATTATTTTTGTTCCATTGTATAGTACTTCTATGGGTATTCCAGGCAATGTTTGGTTTTCGTCATCAAGTATCTTTACAACAAGTGTGCTCTGAATAACTGTTGCATTTATCATGCTCACCTTTTCTTTTTGAATGTTTATTGTTATCTGTGCTGGATCCGCAATGAATTTTTCCTCTATTATTTCGGCCTGCAATGTATATGTGCCTTCACCCAGCCAACACGTAGTTAGTATTAACGCGTATCCCGTCGAATTTGTTGTGCCCTGACCTATTATTATCCATCCCCCATCACTTATTTTTACCTGTATCTCGATATTCCTTGCGGGGTCCCCGTCATCATCCTCCAAATACACCAACACCGCTACTTCGTCACTATACCTCCAAAAGCCAGCGTCCCGGATCTGTATTATGCCTTTTTCCGCCACAGCATTAAACTCGTATATTTCTTCATATGCCTGATAGTGTTCTGTTTCGTTTATTGCAACCTTGTACTTCACAGTTCCTACATCAGGCACATATACCCTCGCGACAGTGTTGCCCTGCAAATCTGTCATCCATGTGCCATTGTACACCCAGCCGTAAGTGTTATCCCAGTAGTAAACCTGTACAGGTGCTTGTGGTACATTAGTGTCGATGAGAAACTCTCCGAAATCTGTGTATACTAAAGTTTCACTCTGTTGCATCATCTGAATCTCAGGTATCTGTTTGATAGTTATCGGACCCATTACTTTTTCTCCCTCGTACTTATTACCGACAACTGTAAATCTTATATAAACGTAATAGTCGGCATCGTTTATTAGGCCGTCACCATTAAGATCAGCTACTTCCCAGGTACCGCTGTATGTGTATGCGGATCCACTTATCGTGACGTAATCTAGCAGTAACCACTTAGGTGCCGGGAGCTTCCAGGTGTATGTCACGTTTATCGTGAACACATCCGTGGGTACATTGCCTATCGCCGAATCAATAATGTCGTATAGTTGCAACTCGTAGTAACCACCAACATAGAGAACCGAAGGATAACTGATGCTGAAGTCTACTGGGTGCTTGAGAACCTCCAACGTAAATGTCCTTGTGGTGTTGACAACATCGCCGACATATATTACTGTTAGCGTGTAGCTTCCAGGATTATCAATGTGCATACTTAGTGTTCCTTGGCCATTCTCGATATCCACACTGTATGTTGATCCCCCGATAACAACAACATAGTTGTCCTCGTCGAGGTTCACAGTGTCATCGACTATTATTTGTAATGTAATATCACCCCAATAGAACTGGGTATCAGAGATACTTATCGTGTAGTCACCTCTGAGGAGGGCCCGCTGAACAACTATGTCGTCCGCCTCGTACCAACCACCAACAACAACCCAGATATACAGCGTTCCGTCGGCATCATCAATTATTCCGTCACCATTCAGGTCATCTATGATCCATGCTCCGCTCAGCATGATTGCGGATCCCTCATACGAAACATTGTATAGGAGCATCCATGGGCCATCCCGCGTGTAGCTCCAGTAGACCTCGAAGTATAGTGTTCCGCTCGGAGGCTCATTGTCTAGGGCATCAAGTATATTCGTAAGGTTAATACTGTAACTCCTATTCACAGCAAACTTGCTCAACGCGTAGCTATATGTCAATGGATGCTTGAGGACCTCAAGAACAAAGCTATCCGTAGTGTCCAATCCCTCACCCTGGTAATAAGTAGCACCGATAACATAAGTTCCAGGCGTCAGGTAAACATAACTCAGAACAGCAGAACCATCCGTTACACTCAGGCTATAAAGCTCCCCATCAATAGTTACATTTAGCCTGCCGTCTAGATATCTACTGGCAAGATCTGTAACATTAAAGTGCAAATCAATATTGCCCCAGTAAACACTAGTATTAAGCAACTCTATCTTAACACGAGGCTTATAATTAATTGTAAAGATTTCGGTATCATCGTGTAGCATTCCTTTCCAGTAAATTTTTAATTCATGTGTACTTGCCGTCAAGTTTTCTTCATTTAGCAGTAGTGTAATGTTCAAGAACCTATTAATCCAGCCTCTCCATCCACTAAATGTATAGTTCAGTATTAATGCTCCATCGAGTTCCACTAATACTTGCTTTATACCTGTTTCCCAGCCACTAATACCATCTTTAGTTAACTCCCTTTGATCTATTGATATTAGCAGTATTGTTTCTCCATATATGTTTAGTGTATATGATCCGTAACCTGGACCAAACGCATAAGTGCCATTTACATATAATCTAAGATCCCCGGGATCGTTTTCTACTGCTACGATATATACTAGTCTTGCAACATTCCCGACAGTATCATTAGTGTATAGCTCCAACATTGTTATGGCTTTTCTAAAGCTATTTGCTGTTGTATCCCAAGTTGTGACATTTCCAACATTTCCGTCCCAAAGCACCCACTCTCCGCTATCATTGACATAAATGTTCACATACGCATATGCGTAGTCTTGGACACTAAATAGAATAACTCGCTTTCCATCAAATACGGTGTAATTATCGAGATATATATATGGCGGATAGCCTGGTGCTGGAGCAGTAGCTAACCATAGGCATAAGTTTTGTGGCGGTGTCCAATCAATACCTATATCCCTGTTTGCTGGCGTCACATAGTTTGCGTCGTCTCTTGCTACGACCTTTAACTCATATGTGCCATCCACTAATGTTTTAGCATCTATGTATACTGTTATTTCTACCAATGTTCTATTTCCACTAGCATCTAGTTGTATTAGTGTATTGTTGTATATTGTGTACATCCAGCTGTTGGTATTTGTATCCCAATAGATAAACAGCATTTCCTGAACATCTAGGTATATGCTTATGTTCCATAGATTATCCGCTTCATCTGATATTTCTGCATGCATAACTATTGTGTCGTACTTGCCACCATAGTAGTATATGCCATTTTGTACGAAGCCATAGTTATGTAGTGACATAGAAATATATGGATATGCATTGTCGAGTCTAAATACATATGCTGTTGTGTTACAGTTTCCAGCTTTATCATATACCTCAACTTTTAAGCTTAAAGTATCGCCATCATAAATATTCTGGGTATTAAGCCACATATACAACAAACCGAACTCTGGATAATATTCGTAACCTATGATTTCGGGTGTTACATCACCGCTTAGGATTCCTGTTAATGAGGATATTATTGTTTCTATGTCTTCGTTGTTTAAATATGCATCATATAGTTGTATTCTTATTGTTACTCCTTGGCTGTTATTATCGGTTACCCAGCTATTATATTCCAGTGGTTTCCAGTCATTTCTTATTGTTGAGTCGTTGTATGGATCCCAGAATCCATTTGTCCATTCTGCGTTTCCTAGTGTTGGTTTTGTTAGGTCTATAACTATGTCTAATGTAATTGTCTCTTCGTTTCCTGCATAATCTACTGCCTTAATGTATATTGTGTGCTCGTTTTCGCTCAATCCAGTAAATGTATAGCTTGTTGATGTACCAGTATCATTCCAAAATCCGAGGTCGAGTTTTACTTCGTAGTGGTCTATTCCGTAGTTGTCAGTTGCGGACCATGTTACTGTTATGTCTGTTGTATTATGATAGCTACTGTTTTCTGGACTCCACGAGGTAAAGTTTGGTGGTGTTGCATCTATGTATATTGTTTTTGTTTTTTCGCTGTATCCGAGTTTGTCGTAACCTAACGTGGTGTATGTTGCTTTTATTGTGTGGGATCCTTCACTGCTTATTGTTGTTGTGTATGTTGCTGTGTTTGTGTTTGTTTTTGTGCCCAAGTCTGTTGTGTCTGCGTAGCATGTTATGTCTCCTGCTGCTGCTGTTGCTATGTCTATTGTTATTGTGTCTGTTGGTTTGTAGTATGTTTTGTCTGTGTTTAGTGTTGTTATTATTTGTGGTTGTGTGGTTTCTATTGTTAGTGTTATGTCGTTGCCATCCCATAGGTCCGCGTCCATTGCACTCCTGAGATATACATATATTGTGTCTGATGTTGAGGACGAGTACGATGTTATGTCTTTTCCCTGTGATGTTGTTACACTATCTATTGTGTGTTGTACTGGGGTATAGATATTAAGCTGTATTGTGTCCCCCCAGTTCCATGTTCCACGTGTTATTGTGTCTGTATTTATGGTCCAGGTGGTTGTTGTTCCGGGATTTGTATTGTAATTTGCTGTTATGCTTAGTTTTGCTGTGCCTGATATTGTCATGTCTAGTGTGTATGTTATTGATTTTGAAAATTGCCTTTGTGGTGCTCCGGTCGCTATTGTTAGTGTTTCGGAAATCTGATCTGTGTTTATGCTTATTGATGCCACCCAGTTTGTGCCATCATATGATAATTGTGTGTCCCCAAATTTCACATATGATAGGTCTCCAGTTTTTTGCTTAAATGTAACCTTAGGGAAGTAATGTGAATAGTCATGATTGGTGGTTATTTGTGCTATAGTGTAGTAGTTTGTATCCGTCGCTGTACCTGAGATCGAAGTTAGCTCTCCGCTTGTGAGGGATATTGTTAGTTGTGTTGTTGTTTCTCCGTTATACTCTACCCAAAATGAGTGAGAATCATCTGCTACAAGATCTACTCCATTTATTTCGAATCCTATTTTAATGTGTTTTGTGTATGGCCCTGTTATGCTTATTGGAAGCTTTATTTGACTATATTTGAATGATGAGCCGAGATTTGTGGTCCAACTCTCACTAACAAATATGACGAATATCACCGCTACATCAATATCATATATGTTAATTAGACTACCATCTGAATAATATGTACGTGGTGTATTTTCGTTGGTACCATCTGAATCATTCTGTCCATAAATTCTCACATAACTGTTTTCGTCTCTTGGTTCTATCTCTAGGTATAGATGTTCTGGTAGTTGTTGATTAATTTTGAGATAGATTGGTGTTGGTGTAGGTGTTGGGTTAACCAATTTTTGAATTGTTCCGCTGGCTATTATATTATCATTGTCACTGTTTTTTAAGCGCCAATTAAAGTAAACTTTATATTTTATATTAACGCCATCGTAATATTTGCCCCACACAAAGATAATCAATTGTGAGACTAATCGAGTGTCATCCCAGAAGAAATAAATTCTTAACAATTTCTCTTGAGAATCACCAGCCCCAAAGTCTATATA
>QMWL02000052.1 GCA_003661605.2 archaeon | reverse complement strand
TTTTAGAGGTTGTAGCACACGCTCTTGAAGGCGCGTATGCAGTAGAAGCAGCAACCATCGAAGTGTATCAGAAGAGCGGTCTCTCCTACGTAGTATTAGGTATCGTACTAACCGCCGCAACCTTTTTCTTGTGGTGGCTCGGATGGCGACAGGCGAAAATTGGGCGAGCTGAGCGCGAATATTGGCGATCTCGTGGCTACGCGAGAGGCGGGTGAGCGGTTTATCGGTTTACGTGTATTCTACCGCGGCAAGTCGTTTGGAAGGATTGCAGAGTTCCTCTTTCGCGACAACACGCTATTAGGCGTCCGTGTCAAACTTGATGCAGGCGTAGATCTCACAATTCCACCCCGATGGCTTCGCGTCTTTCGCGGTCCACGAATTGAACTCGAAGCACCATCCGGTACGACAGCATGTCCCCACTGTAAGGAGAAGGTTCCCTGGGGGTTAATGCTGTGTCCACTCTGTGGAAACGCACTTGCTAGTGTGCAGACGGAGCGCGCGGTTCTACGGTTTCCGAAGGAGGAGCAGTATGCGGTTGCGCTCCGCGGCTATCGTGTAATCGATGTTCATGGGAGGGAGCTGGGGGTAATACGCACGCTTCTCATCGCACGCGGTTCAGGTCAGGTTACACATGTAGAACTAGTTGGTCGGAAACGACCGCTGGACGTGAACAAGATCTTCCTCATCGGGCAGCATATTGTTTTCGTAGATCGCGTACCTACGAAGCCGAAACGCGCTGCTCGCGCTATCCTAGGGGTTACAGCACGGCTGTTGAAAGCGCTTCGGGAGGGTAAGGAAGTGAGTAAGGTTCGTGTAAGCGATCGTAGTGCAAGTGCGCTTCAACGCTACATCGACAATGTGGACGCGCTTGCAGCCGAGAGCGGTGTACCCAACCCGCTCTTTCTGGCACCAGAAGAGCTGGAAGGTGTGACATTAGCAGAGCTCGATGAGCTTCTCAACCACTTACCAACCGATAGCCTTCTCTACGCGGCTGTTCTTCGCGTACGGGAGTGGGTGCGGCAAGCGTGGGGGCTTCCCGCTGCGCCCGCTGCTGCCTATTAGGAGAAGAATACGGATAAAAAGCGCGCTTTTCTAGCAGCAGTGAGCACACGCCCTCCTTTAACTGACGCTGAGTTTCAGTTCCTCCTCAAACTCCTCTTGAGCGGTACGCAAACCGTGCGTAAGCGAGACTTGGCTGAAGTCGATGTTGAGAAGCTGGAAGCACTTGGGCTTGTAGAAATCAAGAAGCGAGGTCGGCAGCGGCGTGCCACCATTACGGTGGAGGGCGTGCGCTTTCTCTGGAAGTGGCAACCTGACCAGCTGCGAGATGCGCTTTTCCTCCGCCTCGAAACCCTCGCAGGACAGGTTGACGAAATGCGTCGAACTCTAGAGCAGCTTGCAAGCGACCTTCGCGCCGTTCTAGCAGGTGTAGGGATTCTCGCTTCTCGCGAACAACAGCTTTCCGAGGAGAAGTTTTTCCGCATCCTTACAGAAGAGTACCAGCGGTTGGTGAAAACCAGTCCGATAGCACCCTATGTACTAGTTGGCGACCTACGTCGCCGCGTCCTCCAACGTCTTCCCATAACGCGCGAGCAGTTTGACGAAACTGTTCTTCGCCTCCATCGCCGCGACCCGTTTCGCATCCAGCTTGAAACAGGGACAGGTCTGAACCCCAATGAGGGCATTGTTGCACCGCGAGGGTTATGCTATTATATACTGGTGAAAAGCAAGTAGAATGTCGGAGGTTAGGGTCGTTGATGAACGCTATCTGCGCCTAAACGTCTACGAAAACCCCTTCCCGGTCACCGGTACGCCGCAGCGCCTTTGGATCCTCGCTACCGATAGTCGGCGAGAAAGCTTCCGCACCTTGCTTCAAGCCGTATCGCTGGCGGAGAACGGGGATGTGGTCGGGGTTCGAATCTCAGGTGCATATGGGCAAGGGAAGAGCCACCTCTTCCGCCACCTCGAATACGAACTCTCCAAAACACCCGGTAAGTACCTCGTCGTATACACACACTCTCCTACCGACTTCCGCACCACTCCCGATGCAGCTCGCATCTTTCACATCTTCATCAGTAAGCTAGG
This sequence comes from archaeon, assembly GCA_003661605.2. Lineage (GTDB taxonomy): Archaea > Thermoproteota > QMWL01 > QMWL01 > QMWL01 > QMWL01. The sequence goes on along the minus strand of QMWL02000052.1, from coordinate 3,364 downwards.
TGGGCGAAGCTTCCTCCGCCGACTAACCGCTGCAGTCGTATCTCGTGTCCTTTACGAAAAAGCACCACTCATCGATGCCAAACGCCTGTTTAAGAAAACAGGCTTCTTTACAAAACCAGAGAAGCAGTTCTCTGATCTACTGGAAGCAGTGCATGCCGCTCCCGAGACCTTGCTAAACGCGCTAGACGAACTCAACATAAGCTATCTTAAGGAGGAGGTTATGGACCGCCTCGGCGATCGCTTTGACTTCGATAACCCGTATGCGCGTGACTACGTGGACGAGGGGTATGTGGAGCGAATGATCGACGTGATGCAGCGCTCCCATGCCTACCGCGCTTTCATTGGGCAAGCAACGGCAAACGCCGACGAAGGACTCGCTGCCTTTAAGACCGTTGTAAATCTAGCCAGGTACGTAGGTCACCGTGCAGCAGTCCTACTCATCGACGAAGTCGAGCGTATCGAAAGGCATCATATGGAACCCTTCCTCCACACCTGCTCGCTCCTCCTCGAACACGGTCCTCGCGGTCTCTGCCTTGCACTCGCCTGTACGCCGCGTGTATGGGCGGAGATCCTTGGCATTGGGCGGGAAGCTACAACTATCGTTGGACCCGCGCTCGCACGCCGCATGGCGTTTACTATCACCCTCGAAGACCTCAACATAGAGGATGCGGTGGACCTCGTAGCAGCCTACATCAGGGACGTAGCTGTTGACCCCCGTCTCGCACCTGCACCGTTCTCCGAATCCGGGATCGAAGTAGTTTGGCGAGAAGCGGGTGCACGTCCAGGAGACATACTCGTTACTTGCTATATGGCGTTAGAGGAAGCGGTTCGCCGCGGGTTAGATCATGTAACTGAAGAGTGCGTTCGAGAAGCTATTGCACGCAAGCGCGCGGGAGTAGTACCTTCAATACGACGCCCTCGCCTCACTCCACTTCCTGAGCTCCGCCGCCGCATCTACGATGACTTCACGAAAATCCCCTCTGTGTTTGAGCGCAGCCGTACTCTCGGATTAGCGCTACTTCATGTACTTCAGAAGCTACAAGAGGCTGGGCGCATTGATGCAGTTGGCACCCAGCGTGGTGCGGAGTATCTGATACGTGTATGGCGAGGTACGGAGCGTATCGGAGTAGTGGTCGTAGCAGGAGCAAACTATCACCAGCTGCGCGTTATGGCAGCGCCCTTTGCTCGAGCGTTCCGTCGAAAACGGTTCCACCGCCTCATTATCGTTCAAGCACCCGGTACCGAGGGTATCGATGCGTATGTTGAGAAAGTGCTTCGTGACCGTACACGCGTTACGATAAAGCCGATTGAAGCCGAGGATGTCGCCACCCTCCTTTATGCAACGGGTGTTCCAACCTCCTACCGAAACGTGGAGCTACTAGCCGAGGAAGCCATTCAGTTAGCGGAGCTCTTAGGGCTATCCGATCTTGCACGAGTCGGTTAGAGGAGAAGGCGCAAGGTAAGCCATATCGCGTAGAGCACTAACCCGAGCAGCACAAGGTAGATTGCCAGCCCTTCGAGTGCTTTCTTCGGTTCGATCGGAATAGCTAGTAGCATTCCTCCAAGTAAGCCGCCTAGGTGTGCAGAGTGTGCAATACCACCCCACCATAGCGGTGTGTGGATGAAGAACAGGCAGAACACTGTATAGCCTACAGCGATGAGTATGGTGGGAACGGGGATAACGACTACGTAGGTCAGAGAAAAGGGTTCGAGGAGTGCAATGATGCCTAGAAAACCGAAAACGGCTGCTGATGCTCCGATGAGCGCCGCTGTTGGATCTGGGTTGATTAACGCGTACGCTACCCCGCCCAAAACGATGAAAGCCAGATAGCAGGCGATGAACGCAGCAGTTCCTATCTTTTCTTCAACCTCTCGCCCTAGGAAGTAGAGGCTAACTGAGTTTACGATCAGGTGAAGAGGGTTAGCATGAAGAAACCCGTAGGTGAGAAGCGTATGGAACCGCTCTCCTCGCGCGAGCGCAGCCGGGACCAGCCCCCACTCGCGAAACACTTGGTATAACGCAGCCCGTCCAGCTGTCAGTTCGATAACCACCTGAACAGCATAGACCGCTACAAGAACAGCGATCATACAGAGTGTACCGACATCCCTAGGGCGGCGAGTTACTCGTCGTCGCCGCTTACGATGCCGTTTTCGTGAAGGTGGAGGAGGAAGTAGGATGGGGGGCGGCGGAGGACCCGGAGGCACTAGAACTGACACTGCTCCGCCCCCTTTGCTATGGTTTAAAGAAGAGTAGCCGCTATAACCGTCTTGAAGCACGCAGAGGTGCGGTCCGCACTACTCGTTGCAGTACTTGCGGTCACTTTACTAGTTCTACCTATCACCTACTCTCCTCCGTCTACGGCGAGCGCGGCTTTAAACCAGTACGTATGGATGAAAATCCTCAACACTACCATTAGCAGTATATGGGTAGGCGATGCAAACTACACGGTTGTTATTGTAGGAGGATGCGTGCTCGCAGTCAACACCAGCTCGAGTGCGAGCCTCTGGGAGTTCGCTCCAGAAAACGCCACCGTTCTCGCTGCTGCAGTTCTGGGGATGGTGAATACTGATGGACTGTATGGTATAAGCTGTATTGTAGCAAACCGCTCTCAAACTTACCTTGCCCTACTAAACGGAAGTAGTGGTAGCATAGTATGGACTTTACCAGCGGAAAATACCACCCTTTTAGCAACTGTCGCTAATCGGACAGGCGACAACTTCACAGATCTTATCGCTGTCGATACGACGATCCGCCTCATCGACGGAGCAACGGGGCGTATTATATGGGAAAAAGCGCTCAACGCTACAGGTACCGCGCTTACACTAACCAACAGTAGCCTCGTAGCAACTAGTTGCAATGATACGCGCATCCTTTGGTGGAACGTTTCCGATGGAACGCTTCTTGCACAGATCGCATTTAACGCAACTCAGCTTGCTACTTGGAACGCGTCTGCAGTAATTGCGCTTAACTCGTCTCATGTCAGCCTAGTCACCCTCACAAACATCCTTTGGACGCTTCCTGTAAACAACGCCTTCACAGCCTTCTCCCTAAGCGATGTAAACGGAGATGGTGAAGCAGAGCTGCTCGTCGTCAACAGTAGTACCGCATTCTGGGTAAACGCCAGTAGCGGTGTGCTCTTACATAGAGTGGCGTTAAACGGATCGATCGTCGATGCAGCTACCCTACCTCCGATCTGGGCGAACACTAGCGACTGTGGATACGAGTTAGTAGTAGGAAACGATACCGTAATTGCTTGTCTCGATGGCGCATTCCCCCAGACACAGCGGTTCCTCTGGACCGCTAACCTGACCGAAGCAACGCGCGCAACCAGCTTGCTGCACATCAGCGCGCTAGCAGTAACAC
>QMWL02000051.1 GCA_003661605.2 archaeon | reverse complement strand
TGTCACATCTATTACTAGGTCCACCAACTTGCCTTCAACTAGCCTTAACATACAATACGAGTTCGAGCTAGGACCGGGCTTGTGGCTGGTAACTATAATATATGGCATATCCATGGATATGCCGTATTTGACCTGTGCTGCATTAGCGATGGCCTTCTTGGTGGTATCTGTCCTGATGAGACCAGGCCTCGGCAACCGTATTACTTTCCCATCGCATATTATGCGGTCAGCCGAGCCCTTGGCCTCTATCACCGCCAATATGCGGCCTTTATCATCCACGGCGACGAAATCTGCTTTCCCGACACCCGTGAGACATGCCTCCTCTATCTCGCAGCCGTGAATGAGCCTTAGGTCCGGGAATAGCTCTTCCACGATAACCGTGAAAATGGCCTGAAAAGCTTCTCCGTAAATAGCAGCTCTAGCCTGAAAGCCTCTTTTACATAACTCGAACTTAGAAGCTACGGTATCAAACACATCATCTAAGAACTTCCTCAAGTTCCCTGGTTTCCTCTTTATATCTAGGGATTTTGCAATCCTCCTTGCCAGAGTCAACAAGACCTCATAACGCTGGCCTACCGCCATGTCTCATCAGCACATGAAGGTATGTTAATAAGACTAACCCAATGTTAGGCCCCGGATTCTAACAGCCTCAACTACCATGAATGGCAGGCCCCGGAGACTCGACAGAACCGGATACTCAGAGGAGCCCGAGGGAGGAGAGAAGCCTTGCTAAGAGGCCCCCGATGAAGAAGGCTATGGCTATACTCACGAAGGACATCAACAGGGCCTTCTTCCACCCGAATTCCCTCACGAGAGCGGCTGCCGTGGCGACGCATGGTATGTACACCATGGAGACGAACGAGAAGACGTACATCTGGCCTGCGCTCATCAGCTCGGCCGGGTCCCCACCGGCCACCTCCAGGAGGAGCGTTAGCACGAGCTCCTTCCTGAGGAAGCCGAATATGAGGGGGAAGCCGGCCTCGGGGGGCAGGAGGAGCCATCCAGATGTGAGGGGGGCCATCGCCATCACCACGGGCCATACGAGGCCTAGGGCGTCGAGCGCTTGGAGGGCCATACTGCTCACGACTATTATTGGCAAGGCTATGAGGGCGAAGCTCCTCACCCTGGCCCACGTCTTCAGGGCTATGGACTTGAGCATAGGCCGCCTGTAGGGGGGCATCTCCATTATCAGGCCAACGGCCTCCCCCGGTAACATCCTATAGGCTCCCCGGCCGATGGCGAAGAGGAGGGCCAAATCTATCATGTAGAGCGATAGGGCCGCCCACAGGCCAACGTATCGGCCTACCAAGCCCATTATTATGACCGTCCGGGCTGAGCAGGGGACGAAGATGCTCACTAAGCCAGCCGTCGTGCGCTCCCTGTCCGTCTCCATGACACGGCAGCCCACGCAGGCCGGGACGTTGCACCCGAAGCCTAGGATGAGCGGTATGAAGGCCTTCCCGTGCAGGCCCATCTTGTGCATTATCGGGTCCATGAGGCAGGCGGCTCTCGGCATGTAGCCGCTATCCTCTAGTATGGCTATCAAGATGTATAATGGCAGGAGGTATGGGAGCACTATGGCTATACCGCCTACTATGCCCCCCAGGAAGCCATCGCAGATGATGTCGACCGCCCAGGCTGGGAGGCGAGGGCCGAGCAATCCGGCCAGCCAGGGGACCACGTATATATCGAATGCCTCTTCGAGGAGGCCGGAGAAGAAGCCCCCGAGGACGAATATGAGGGAGAACATGCCCAGGGCCGTGAGCCCGAGGACTAGGTAGCCGAGGACCCTATGGCACATCACCGCATCTAATTTCTCCTCAAGCGTCAGCCTGGGCCTCCTGACGAACGTCGAGACGCTCCTCGCTATCAGGCTGGCTATCGCATAGCGCTCGGAGGCTATCACGACGGGGGAGGGAGCCCCGTGGAGGGCCTCAAGCTCGTCGGCGAGCTTCTTGGCGAGCTCAAGCACCTCCCGCCCGCCGGGCGAGGAGGCTATCAGCTCCTCTACCTGCGGGTCTCTCTCAAGGAGCTTTATGGCCAGCCACCTAGGTGGGTAATCGAGCTCTCGGCCTACCTTGGCCTCTATGGCCTCCCTGAGCTCTTCTATACGTTTCTCCACATCTTCACGATATCTGAAAGGCGCCATCTTTGGCTTAACTTTCCCCTCAGCCACGGAAATAGCGATTTCCAGTAGCTCTGTTATCCCCTTGCCAGATATGGCCACGGTGGGGACCACAGGGACGCCCAATAGCTCCGATAGAGCGTTGTGATCTATCCTTATCCCCCTCTTCGCTGCGAAATCCACCTGGTTCAAGCACACGACGAGGGGGGCCTCAAGCTCTATGAGCTGTATGGTGAGGTAGAGGTTCCTCTCCAGAGCAGAAGCATCCACCACATCTATTACGACGTCCGGCTTCTCGACGGCTATGTACTCCCTCGCCACGAGCTCCTCCTGAGAGTAGGCCGAGAGCGAGTAGGTCCCCGGTAGGTCGAGGACATCTATCCTGCGCCCCCTGAAGTAAAGCGTTCCCTCGGCCTTCTCCACCGTCTTGCCTGGCCAGTTCCCTACCCGTTGGTTGAGGCCCGTCAGCTGGTTGAAGAGGGCGCTCTTCCCCACGTTGGCATTGCCGGCCAAGGCCATCCTCATGGCCCTCGTGTTCGAGCGCTTGGCCCTCATGTCCCCCAGCTCCTGCTAGAATTAGGCATGCCTAATCCTCTTATAAGACTATTATTGGCTATGGCACGAAATGCTCCTAGGAGCCTAAATCTGGCCCGGGGGAGGCGGGAAACCGGGTCTAACGATCGGCTCGACCAAGACCTTCGCTGCTATCCCCCTGCCGAGGAGGAGCCTCGTCCCCCGGACCTCCACCTCCACAGGCCCCATCATGGCGTTCCTCCTCACCACCCTCACGATGGTCCCGGGGACGATGCCCATATCAGCTAATCTACGGGCCAGCCCATAACCGGCCACCACGCCCCTCACCACGGCCTCTACGCCCGGCTGGATGTCCGCTAACGTAGGGCCGCCCGCACGGCCCCTGCGCCCTGGGCCACGCCACCTCCAGCCCATGTTCTCACGCTGAGTTAGCCTCGCTTAACATCCTTCAGGGCCTTATAAGAGTTCTCCTCAGGCCTCCTGCTCCTCCTCGCTCAAGCATAGGTACTTCCCCGTGCGAAGGCACTTCAAGCACTTGAGCCCTTTAGGAGCTCCGGATAAGAACTTCCCCAAGCTCCTCAATATCGCTATGGTCTCCTCGTGTAGCACGTGCTCCATGGCGCAGGCCTCCTCCTCCGCTACGGGCTCCGCCAGGCCGAGCGCCAATAGGAAGGCCTTGAGATCAGCATGACGGCTCGCTATCCTACGGGCCACCTTACGGCCTAGCTCGGTCAGCACGACCTTCCCATAACGCTCATAGTGGACGAGGCCCATGCTCCTCAGCTTCCTCAACATCTGGGTTACGCTCGGGGGCTTGACGCCTAGATGCCTTGCGATCTCAAGCACCCTCGCATAGCCCTTCTCGCTGGAGAGGATGTAGATGGCTTCTAAGTAATCCTCGGCTGATCTGGAGATGCGCATCCCCCGGAGCTCGCTCGCCCCCAGGCCTCCCTCGCCCAACCCGGGTGATGTGGGACCCACCTCCCTTAAAACGCTTTTTAGGGAGGAGGAGCTTCACATGAGGAATGGCCATCGAGGAATTGGGCACGGCCATTCATGAGAAGGTGAGGGGGCTGGTGGGAGAGGAGGCCGGCCTCGCCATTCTAGGGACGAGAGGCCAGGTCCTCTGGTCCTCCATGCACGAGGATAGGCTCTCCCTTGCGAGGGAGATCACGAGGCGTTTCTCAAGCCTGTGGAACGAGGGCGATTACTACGTGTCGGCCTCCGAGGAGGAACGTCTCGTAGTTATCAAGGCGACGGAGAATGTATGTCTCGCCCTCTCGGCCAGGGCCAGGGAGGGCCTCATGCTCCTCACCTTGAGATCCATAATATCTTCTTTCTCACAGGCCTTAAGGGAGGCGGGAGAAGGAATAGAAGCGATCGGTGAGGAGGAAATCGATATATGGCCTCTCCTCGTGCTAGAGCCGGACAGCGGACGTGAGCTCAAGGTCGTCCCACATGATGCTGTTCTAAGCCTCTCGGAACCCTCGGGATCGAAGGTCATCCGCCTGGACGAGAGAGTACTGGCCATCATAAGGGCGGTGGACGGGAAGACCGTGGCGGCCATAGCCGATGAGGTCGGCATGGGCGTCGAGGAGGCCTGCCGCCTGATAGCCGAGCTGGTCGAGGCCGGCATATTAAGGGCGAAGGTGAAGGAGATGTTGAAGCCCGATTTTAACGCTGTCTTCTCGCTGGCCCCCGGGGTGAGCTTGGAGGGGGCCATGAGGCTGGCCAACGAATTAGGGCAAGCCGCCAAGATCGCCGTGGCAAACCTCGACAGGGGCTACTCCGTGCTCGAACTATCCTGGGGGCTGAGGGGGCTGGGCCTCGACATCAAGCCCGATGAGCTACTGGATGTGCTGAGAAGGCTTGAGGATAGAGGCCTTATCAGAAGGGTTATGTAGGAGGCGGCCTTGGCTTGCTCACGGCTTCCTCGGCTCGAAGTCGGAGCACCTATCCCCTTCTATCCCCGGGCTCTTCAGCTTGCAGTACTGCCCGCCCACGTTGTGCTTGCACTCCTTCCTCTCACAGGCTATCCTGTAGTCGTCCGTCTTCCTGAAGACCCCGACGCTCTCGCAGGCTGGGCAGATCGTGGGCCTCCTCATCGCCCACACCTTCTTCCCGCACACCGTGCAGACGTACCCCCTCAGCCTCGGCCTCCCCTCCGCCATGCCCTGTCCCGCTCCCCAACGGCCCCTCGCTAAAGGCCCGAAGCCCAATAAAGGATAACGGTGATCGGCCCCTGCGGGGCGCCCCACGACGGGGACCTAATCTATCCCTCATGGCCCCCCGGAGATGCTCCTAATCCTTATAGGAGGCCGGATAGGCCCAAGCCCACGGTCGAGCATGGGAGGAGGGCTGGAGCTCAGGGACAGGGACGACCTAATAACGCCGGAGGGCCTCATCATGCGTGTTTTAGGCTACGATCATCCGCCTGGCGCTTGGTTCTGCGAGCCCCTCTACGCCCCGTGCAGCATCTTCAAGTCCTCCAACCCGAGGGCTCCGAGATTAGCTCGTGATGGAGGGCTGTGGCTGAAGTTCTACGGAGATGAGGGCTGGCGCTTCGTCATGGAGCGTTTCCCGGCCTACAGGCTCCTACACGAGCCCCTCGGCGTCTATCGGGTGGGCGTCGGAGAAGAGCGCATCAAGCTCGTGAGGCGCACGGACGAGGGCCTACGCTCCCTGTTGGAGGAAGGGGGAGAGGGGGATGTGCTAATCAGGGCCGCCGTAGAGCTCATCGATGAGCTGAAGAGCGAAGCCGGGCTCAAGACCAGGGATTTCGGCCTCTTCGGCTCTCTCCTCCACCGCTTCCACCACCCCCTC
>QMWL02000050.1 GCA_003661605.2 archaeon | reverse complement strand
GTGTAATACGAATCTCCGGTATCGTTGTAGTTGACGTGTTCAGTCGGGTATATGCTGATGGGGCTTTTATTCTGATTTCTTGACCTTGGAACGCGTAGGATACGGGGAGGTTTATGGGAGGAATGCCCGCTTTAGGAAAGAGGAGGTCCAAAGCTGCAGAGAGGTTGCCACGGAGAGTAGTAGAGGTGTCTCGAGGAAGCTGATCCTTATGAGCGCCGATTTCTTCTACCCGTAAGTTTTCTGCGGGGTCGCTGCCTACATTCCTAACGCGTATAGAGAGAGGGATGTCCCCAGGAGACACGAACAGGTCGTAGGTGAGGTCTTCTATGAGTAAGCAAGGACCGCCTACATGCACCCAGAGGGAGAGATCGTTGCTTTCAGAGGTAAGCGTTGTGTTATACGCAGAGTATCGTACGATGGAGCTTGGAAGCTTGTGCATCCCGCTTTCAGCAGACTCGGTAGGGGCAATGCGATACCAGGTAAGTAGTCGCAACTCGCCTGGAGCGAGTTCGTCAAGAAGGGTGTTTTGAAGCCGTCGCTCGTCTTGAGGATAGGGAATGGTCCATACACCGCCCTCAGTTATGCGAGCTTTCTCATCGATTAAAGAGATGTTTGCAAGAGAAACGGATCCCATATTGTGTACCCAGATGGATACGTTTGCAACAGGATAGGAGGTTCCGAGGCAGTAGCCTACGTCGACCTTTTTCAAAACGAGCAGAGGAGCGGAGGTAGGCACGTACTGTATGTAGGCGCTATCTGGAAGTGTTCCGTTAAACACAAGAACGGTCGTACCCCACACACTACCCTCCTTGACCTCACCGCTGGGATAGTAGGAAAGGAGAAGCGCACTTCGCAAGCTAACAGTTAGCGTATAGTTCGTGTCAGGAGGGGAGAGCAGCCACGTACCAACTAGATCGGCTAGCTTAAGTCGATAAGTGGAATCTGTAGAGGAGGCAGCGTGCTCGATAAGAACGGCAACGGATAGGCAAGTCTCGTTCCGTGGGCGGTTGTAGCGAAACTCAACTCTAACTGGCTTTCCTTGCGTGATAGCCCAGTCGTAGAGCCTACGCGCAAGTGAGTTTTCAGGAACTACGGAAAGCAGACGCTGTAAGGAGTTAGAGGAGGGGAGTCCTGCGAAACACGCCCAATCATCGTGGAGTACTTGACCTGTTTCGTCGCTGAAAACAGTACTAAGGTTTTCGCAGATGACGGGAAGAGCACCACGTGCTGTCGCAAAGGCCTGTTCTAAAGTGAGATCAGGGTAGTAGAGGAGAAGCCAAAGCCCCGCCTCTGTGAAAGGCGTTGCTAACGGGCCTACTGTGCGGATGGTGAAGTTCGTAAGGGTGGCGTTAGGGACGTAGAGTACGCGGATAACGGAGGCTTCTCGGAGATCAGGGTGATCGAGTGGCAGTATCCAGGATGCGTTGAAGGTTGTGACGTTAACGAGAGCAGATGCACCAAATATTTCGATGTGCGTACACTCGATTCGCATTGGAGAAGCGCGTATGATGGGTTGTTGTAGTAAGGGAGTGATGAGGAGTAGGGCTATGAGCGTGAGTGAGGCTCGGTGCAAAGGCTTCACTCGCGGTAAGGGTGTTAAAATGCCTTCGCAACATAACACACCTTAAATCCCGGTCTTGAGCTGCACTAGGTGGTAGAACGGGCGTCGGTGCAAAAACGCAGACACCTTCTACGGTGTCCACGGTGTGGTCGTAGTTTTGACATTAGCTACGGTCGTGCTTTCGCATGCTCTGGATGCCCCCGAATGGTGAGCTGCGCATACGCTAAATGCCCATTCTGCGGCTACGAATTTCCCATACTATGATGCGCCGCCTACTGCCCTACACACCACTACTCCTCGCGCTTACACTCTGTGCAGCAGTACAGGCACTCCTACTCTACATTGGTGTGAGGACGGGAATGCGTTTCACCGAATACAAGATATTCCTCCCCTTCTCACAGCTTCCTAAAATCGGTAATCGACTACCAGATGTCACACTTCCTCTGCCGGTGGGTGCGGTATTCATCCCGCTGAACGCGCTACTACTCATGGGGATGGCGTGGCGCACGGTAAAGCAGGAGATGCTACGAGCTGCTCACCGCATTAGGTTAACGTGGGAGGGACGGCACATTGTTGCAGGAGCCCACCCAGCACTACTGCTCTGCGGTGTTTACGTTATCGCCACGCTTTTCATTCCGCTACTTACGCACCCAGGGATTGCCACCGTTGGCTGGCTCTTAGCCGAACCAGAAGCAGCATTCGTCCTATCAGAGATAGTAGGGGGTGCTGCTGTACTTATAACGGGTCTTGTACTATCCTGGTTAGCAGGTAGAAAAAGCTAGCGCGACTGCTTCGCTTCACGAAGTCGTTCGACCATCTTAACCGCAGCATCAACTGCACGACGCGCATACTCCTCTACGCGTTCAAAGCCCTGTAGACGCGTCATTCCAGGACCAGAGATCCCTAATGCTACAGGTTTTCCGTATTCCAGCGATAGGTCAAGAAGCTTGCGGGCGGTTTGCTGAGCTATGACTTCATCATGCTGTGTCGCTCCTTCTACAACAGCTCCTAAAGCTACCACAGCATCGACCTCATTGTCTTCAAGTAGGGTCTTAGCACCCAGAGGGACTTCAAACGTGCCTGGGACTTTGAGAACGCGAACAACCTTGGCTTTAAGGAACTCAGCGTGTTCGAGAGCGCGCTGTAGCATAAGGTAAGTGATATCGTAGTTAAACTCAGAGACGACGATGCCGAGCCGAACACGGGGTTCGTCGCTCATTTTACTCACCTCGAAGCGGTCCAACGTCAGGCACGCCCTGTCTTAAGCCCTTGCCTGCGAAACGCGTTAGCTCGTGCGGTCGTTCCATCAGAAGTACGACATTCTGAGCATGCTCTCGAGCACGGTTGATGGCAATCTGATAGAGTGCTTTCTCGTCTTCAGCTTCGTCTTCATGTACGAAAACCTCTACGATATGACGTCCGTAAAAAACGCGAAGAAGCATTAGCGCTTGACAAGCTTCGTGGGCGCAAGTCTTGTCTATCTGAGAACGACTCACCCAGCCAAAAACCATCAAAATATCGCAACCTTCGTCGAGGAGACGGCGTGCTTCTGCTGGAGTGTCTTTAACTCCGGGAACGGTGCGGCGAACGATCTCTGCACGCGCGGAGAGACGACGGATCTCTTCGATAGCAACTTGCGCCATGTCCACCCGAGCAAACGTTGTATCTACAATACCGATACGATATCTGTCGCGAGGGCGAGGCTTAACTGGAGGAAGTAGACTCGTCACCGCCTAGTACGCGGAGGAGCCGCATACTCTATACCTGCATGCTCCAGAACCTGGTCACCTGTAATTAGAGGGATGTTGTGATCGGCGGCGAAGCGTTCGGCCTTCTCCAAGGATAGAGCCTGAAACGTTTCTCCATCGAGGCACTCACAGAGGCAGACCGCTGGAGCAATCCTCGCTTGCTTAGCTAAGTAAACAGCGATCTCCGTATGCCCTTGCCTATTGACCAGTTCACCACGTGTAGCTATCAGAATAGGAACGTGACCAGGACTACGAAAGCGTAGTGCAAACTCGCGTCGTGCACGCTCAGCGGTGCGGAATCTGTGAAGGAGGAAGACGTTGCGGAGAAATACCCCAAGTTCCTGGACCGTAGTCGCGCGGTCGGTGTCCGTTATACCCGTGTAAGTTGTACGAGCGTTTACCGTAATTGAAAACGTGGGTTTCCCGTAAGGGGCGGGTTCGCGAGCTAGCTTTTCAAGCAAAGGATACTCGTTAATTACACACCGGTACAGGTCCTCTATGTAAGGTAGGTCTAGTAGTAAGCCTACTTCGTAGCTTACAGCCACACAGATCAAACCACCTCCATACTGGCGAAGGAACGCGATATGATGCGGTTCTACGAATTCAGCACCGATCATAAGGTCCACCTCTGCCTCGCGATCAGCAAAGTCATAAACCATGATGAACTGACCAGCACGTAGTGCCTCTATGGCCTCGGATACTGTGGAAGGCATGGAGGAGGTGTTCGGATGCAACTGTAAAAAGCGTTACTTTACTCATTATTGAGTAATTCAAAAGCCGAAAAACGGACCCTGAGCAGAGTGGTGAGAAGGGTAGGGAAAGTGCTTACAGTCTGTTTGGTTATGCTGACCGTTACGTTAAGTGTATCAGGACGGCTTATTGCAGGATTATACGAAGCAGATTGGTTTCAGATGTACGTACCGCAAGGGTATGTTCTAGTAATATACGGTGAGGATACAACTTGCAGTATCTGCCAAATTCACAGCTGTGATCCTCTTCAGGTAGCACGAGAGGAAAACGCATCAGGTCGCGTCCGCATACGATACTATGATGCAGCAAACCCAGAGGATGCGCGAGTACTAGAGGAAGAGATTTTGGCACAACTTCGCAGTAGGCCAGAATATCGAGAAGTTTCGGTTCCCATAGTTGTAGTGACTAATGGCTCCTTCGCGTATTTTACTCAAGGAGACTACTTAGACCTAGAGGAGGACTTGCGATGGTGCATCCGATCACTTCTTGAGCAGACAGTAGCACGACCAGCGCCTTCGTTATTTAGCCTCATCTGGGCGGCGGCATTACTAGGAATGAATCCGTGTCTTATCGCTCTGTCGATTTTCGTTGGAGCATCAGCAGGACTTCGTACGGGAGCTGCACGAGGTGTAACCGCGGTCATTGTAGCACTTATAGGTACGTTTCTTATCATGCTAGGAGTTGCATACGCAACATACTGGTTACTTCCTCGAAGAATAAGTCAAACGGTAGCAAGCATTTGCGCGATTGTAGCGGGGGTGTGGTTCTTGCTGAGCATTCCCTTTCCTCAAGTCCTGATGTGGCCACGTCGCGCACGCTTTTGGATTATTAGAAGAGTTAGACGAGGAGGATTCGTTGAACTCCTTCTAGCAGGTCTAGTTCTTGCTTTAGTAAAGGCTCCTTGTTTTGCTGCAACAACACTCGCGGTTACTGCTTGGTTCGTTGTAGCATTTCGTACGACAGCACCTGTCATCTTTGCTATGGGTATGCTTTCAGTACTCCCTCCTCTCATCATAGGATTTGCAGCAGCGATAGTTAGTGTGCAGCTGAAGAGAGAGGCGCTCATGCCTTGGCTTCAGCTGGTTGTAAAAGCGGGAGTAGGCTTGGCATTATTCGCATTCGGGGGGATGCTGCTGCACTCTATACTTACTGCTGAGTAAAAACGGTGCAGTAGGTTACGTTTAGGGTTACACCGTCTGAGTACCCGTATACATATATGTAAAGGTATAGCATATAACGCCCAGACGATATGGATCCCGGGGGTACGTACAGTTGTATGGCCTCTGTAGAGGAAATGGAGCTAGCTATCCACTCACCTACCGCATCATCCCAAATACCAATGTATGTGAAGAAGTAGCAGTAAAGGTAGCTACCCCATGCATCAACATCGTACTGGAACTCAACGTGTACTGCAAAAGGCTGATCCGACCGAATCTC
>QMWL02000049.1 GCA_003661605.2 archaeon | reverse complement strand
CGCTTACACGCACCCAAGAACCGTCGTCTATGGATACCTCTGAGTACGCGATGTAGCTTATGGCGTCGCTAGCTACCCATGTTACTGTAAATGAAGCGCTTACGATAGCTTTTGAGGACGGGTATAGGATACAGCACTGTGGTGGTGAGGTATCAACGATAACGTAAATGCAAGTAGAAACGTTGTTTCCTGCATAATCTTGAGCCAGTAAGGTGATTCGGTGCTTACCCTCGCTTACGTTAAGCCAGCAGTACCCCTCTGCAGACACAGGATATAGCTCAGAATCATCAATAGCATAGTAGCAGTTCGCAACCCCGCTATCCTCATCAACCCACGACCACGCCAATCGAAAGACACCATGACCTAACACACTATTGTTAGCGGGCTCTACGTACTCAAGTACCGGTGGTGTGGCATCTACTATGATGCGCGACCAACAAGTATATCTCCTCCCCACCCTGTCAAACACTTGCAACGCAAGCGTGTACTTTCCCTCCTGATCTAGCCGTAGGGTACCGTAAAACAGCGTATCACTTATTCTCTGAAGCTCAACACTTTGTCCACTCTCCTCAACGCATACAACTACATGACTTACTCCACTTTCCGTATCTCTCGCACTTGCGAGTATTTCAACATCTCCTGGCTGAAGCGCACTTCCGTCTTGAGGTCTTAGAATATTGCCGTAGGGAGTTGTATAGTCTGCACCGCCCCAGATGCACATTGCTGTCGTTTTGTTAGCAAGCATTACTCGTGAAGCACCGTCAGAACACCCTACCGCTGCAGCGAAGTAGTAGCGCCCACAGTACCATCCTATGTGTTCAAGCGCGCTTCCTGGAGGGATCTGAAGTAGCATAAAAGTCTCGTTTTGAAGCAAGATTCCTACTTCGTGATAGGTATCGTTAAGGAAGTTTGTGAGAGCAGTTATGGATTCGATCTCACCTACACCAACCGAGGAAAGCGTGTGTACGTTGTCAAAAGTTCCTCCATCTACTACGATCACCTTCCCCTCATCTTCAACAAGAACATCCCGATATCCATTATCATTAACATCATCAATTACTGCGAATACGTTTGGAGAATCTATGTATCTTTGATAGATGTAGTTGATGCTGTTATTCGCAATGTGGATAGAACCAAGTACTGTATCTGTGCTTGTGGTTCTTACATATACTGCAGTACTATTTGATACCGCATCAGCACGATACTTGTAGAGAATGTCTAATGCGTTAGGATCCTTCACATAATC
Organism: archaeon; assembly: GCA_003661605.2. Lineage (GTDB taxonomy): Archaea > Thermoproteota > QMWL01 > QMWL01 > QMWL01 > QMWL01. The sequence goes on along the minus strand of QMWL02000049.1, from coordinate 4,336 downwards.
GATATCTGCACTTTGTTCAAGATCGTATAAGGTGATCCAGTTCCCTGCAGTATCGCTCCAGGTGAAGTATACAATGTAACGAGGGGGTACTGGCGTATATGTGTACAGGTAGCAATACTCGACCACAATGTCGTTAAGAATGTTTCCATAGGGGCTACAACGCCGAATTCCTGCATAGTATCCAACCCATACGTACTGCCAGACGATATCCTCCCCAGTAATTGTTCGCAGGTTTTTTACGATCTTGTTGCTCTGATACATACGGCTAACCTTCTCCAAATCGAAGCTGTACACGTAGACTACGTAGTCATACGTATCGACTTGAGCAAGTACTGCAACAAACCAGTTCCCCGCAACCGCCTCCTTGGGATTGCCCTCCTCCAACGCCTCCTTAACTATACTTCCATCACATCCGTCGAGGAGTACGAGCTTTGTTGCATTATCAGAGGTCCTTCCTATGAGCAGCGTATCAGGTACTTGATCACCGTTGCGGTCGCTTACTCCTAGTGCTGCTACTACCTGTATATCGGACACGTTTGCTGACCAGTAGGAGAATGTTCGATGCTGTGGCAGTATTGCCGCTCTTACTGAAGGAGGTGCTTGCCACGCTGCGCTTGCTGCAACTATCCCTAACATAAGCATAGCTAAGAGCCAGCGATTCATCCAACTGAACGGGAACTTCTGCTATAAGCGAGCTACAATTGTTGCCGCTGCACCAAATCCTTCTCTAACGCATACTTCTAACGATAGGTGTGGCGGTAACTGCTGTGCAAGCTTGTTGGCGATGTCCTTTGCAAGCACTTCGACTGTAGGGTCTTCAGGAAGCTCAACTATCTCCACCTCTACACCTACTCCGCGTAACGCCTCTCTGATTGCCGTACCCATACCTTGCCTTACCAGCAGCTTGTGATCGTACTCTGTAATCACCTTCTTAACGAGTTCTCGTAGGGCTCGCGCATCCATTACCATACTTCCTCGCACTTCTCCACGCACTCGTACGGTAACTGCATACGTATGCCCATGTAGCCGTCGACAAACCCCTTTGTAAGAGGGAAGGAAGTGCGCAGCATCGAAGACGAAGGGTCCGACTTCGAGTATCGCGCTCAACGCGCTAGCTTAACTGCGATATAAATCAGAGTTGCGGCTAGTAGTACTGCTCCAAAAATCCATGATGGCTGATGATACGAAAGACCCTGAAGAACACCGTATACGAGAACACCAACTCCTGCTGCCACAAGTGGCCAGTACACACGCGACCGCTTCTTAGGAGCTGCTTCTTGCGCTACTGGTGCTGTCTGAGGCTTTACAGTTACTGTTCCTAAGCGCTGTAAGCAGTCCCAGCCTGTTGGCGTTAACTGATAGATCACCCGCCCCATAAGTGTAGAACGCTCTACCAGCTTCGCATCCTCTAGCTTCCGAAGGTGCTGCTCCACCGCTTGACGCGTTATCCCCAATCGCTCTGCAATCTCGACAGGGTTACGCGGACTTACGATAAGCAGCTTCATGATTTCAAGCCGCCGCTTATCCGCTAACGCCTTCAAAATAGCAAGCTGCTGCTCCTCCGTCGTTGAACTCACTCTCATAGACAACTGTATAGCTAAAGGCTTTGAGACCCCACATACTGACTTCGCTGTGTGTCGAATGCTTGGCTTCGCCGCTGTTACCCCCAAACCCCACTACCTCACCCACCTTCTCCAACAACTACGTAGCATAGCGGCTCACGACCTCCGCCAACAATCTCATCTCGATGGCTGGGGGGTTACTTACTGGACCCCCGCCTCTCTCGTTCACTATCGGCGAACTTTGCCGATTACACAAGACCCCTTTTTCCAAGAACTGACTGAGTGGAACGTTGTAGCACGGCTAGCGATTCTCCATGCCCGACGGCGTGGACCGAAAGGCGCGCCTACCGCAATCGAAAACACACACCCGTTTGTCGTACGACCGCGCCGCAACCTACACCTCGCAGTTGCTCACAATGGAACAATCTACGATGTCGATAAGCTTCCCATCCCCTCTTCTCGTCTTCAAGGTAGTACGGATAGCGAACGCTTTGCGTGGCTCATTGCCAGCCAGTTTTACCGCTTCTCTGAATCAACCCCTAAGCGAGAATACCTTGTAGCAGCAGTACGAGCAGCAGTTCAGCTTATCGAAGCAAAGGGCTGTGCGTATACTTCGCTAACCGCTTTGGTCGCCGATGGACAACGGCTTCTTGCGCTCTACGCTATCGATCCCCAGCGGGTGAGGAACCCCGCCTACTACCAGCTACGGTTTCTATCCGATGGTAACGCAGTATTCGTCTTACAGGATCGCGCGGATGTACCTGGTGCATCGCTCATCGCCGAAGCCGAGAACCGCCACCTTTATGTAATCGAACCCCCTCACCTATACACTTACTGCCTTGACTAAGTGCCCTCGCTGCCAAAGCGCTGCTCATCGCATAGGCAAACAGAAGATGTTCGGAAAACCCATCATGGGAAAACGCGTCGTGGCGGAGGTCGAAGTCTATCAGTGTACTAAATGCGGCTTTCGATTCGCGATCCCGTTAACCAGGCAAGTTGTATCTGCTTCTAAACCGCCTGAGCAAGAGCAAACGCTACAGAAGTTCCTCGAGAAACTCGAAAACAATCGGTAGCGCAAGCGAAATCCGCGCATCAAGCTGAAGCGCTCTTCGAATCAACCCCCTCGCCCTACCAACTAAACGAGAAGCCTCCTCATGTTGCTGGTGGTAGCGCGCAACCTTTGCCTTCGAAAGAGCGTAGAGCGCTTCAACGAAGAATCCCAACCCCCGCTGAACCCCAACTACACTGGATACCCGACTTGAGAGCATCTCCAGCCAGGCGTGAATAACGGATGTAGTTCCCCATCGATCACGATATGTATGCGCATCCGTCCAGAGCACGCGTGCTTCAACAACAGCACAGGCTTTGCGCAAACAGGGTGCAGCTACTGCTTTGGCAGGGCAGAAGAACTCTGGAGGTAGCTCGGGCTCCTCCAAACCTTTACTCCAACCGCGTAAAGCTGCTGCTGCAAGCACAAATGGATCGTCTGTGAGGTTGATCGTAACCGCCCTGTTTCGAAGAAGGATCGCTGCAGTATCGGTGTCTGAGAAGACGCGCATGAGAACTAGGTTATTGAAGCGTCGCACACCAACAACTGCTGCATTGGCAACTTGCGTACCCGGATGATAGCCTACAACAACCGCTTCTATAAGCCGCTCCTCAGGTAGCGCCTTCAATTCGAGCGCGACGAACTGCTTCCATAAACTGCTGAAGCCGTTTTTCGTCAATAGGATTGGTAGTAACTCCGTCCATCTTGAGGAAGCTTCCAACAATAACGCCATCTGCTACGTGCAAACACGCTTCAAGAGTCTCTGCGGTAACACCACTACCTACGAATACAGGAACGTGGGGGCGGAGGCGGTAGTGTGCCAGAGCTTCTCTAACGTGCTGAACTGCTTCAAGAGGTGTTTCAAACCCGGTGTGCTCGCCTGTTACAATGATAGCATCTGCCTGGAAGTAAGCGGCATCGATCGCAGAAAGTTCGAGTGGTTTAGCTGCTAGAGGGCGACTGTGCTTAACCTGAACATCTGCTAAAATGCGGATATCGGTTGCGTCCAACAGCTTTCTAAACCGCAGTAGCTCGTGTGCACACCCTGTGATAATACCCGATACGTCCATCACTGCCTCCGTATACACTGTTGCACGAACAAACGCTGCACCCGCTGCCTTCGCTACTGCAAGCCCTGCTATCGGATCCGTTAGTAAGCAAACACCCGTAGGCACACCTAGTCGTCGAACCTCGCGTACAACAACCGCCATACACGCCGGTAGCTCTGGTCCAACCCGTCCCGGTGCGTACGTCATATCCCCAAAGTTCTCTACGATAACACCGTCGATACCCGCATCCACTAGCTTACGTGCTTCCGAAACTGCATATTCGACAATTTCGTCCATCGGCACACCCTTGTAGAGGCCAGAGCCCGGAAGGGGAGGCAAGTGTACTACTGCAATAACTGGCTTATCGACTCCAAACACGCTGCGAAGCCACACCCTCTGCTCGCTGCTTCTCTTTAGCTCTTACTTCGCTCGTGCAGGCGCATAACGGCGCAAGAGCTCTAGAAACTCTCCGACAGAATATAGCCACACTCCATGGCTTCGCGCAATCGACCGCGTACGTGGGCGAAAGCTCCACGCTACAACGACCGGAATCACCTTCCGTCCACCCAACGCCTTCATAACCAACTCATCGATCCGCATCCCCAGCTTCGCCTCTACATACGCCAACCAATCCCGCTTCGCCTGCCGTACTGCATCCGACCCCACATCCCCCATAT
>QMWL02000048.1 GCA_003661605.2 archaeon | reverse complement strand
TGTAGTTGGTTGTAGTAGGGGGTAGCTCAACCGCAACGGAAGACCCATCTACCCTAACCTCATACTCGCATACACCAACATCGTCTTCACCCTGCCAAACACACGTAACGTTGGTGAAGTTGAACCAAGCGCCTGATTTAGGCTCTACTATGCTTACGTTGGGGGATGCGGTATCGGACGTTGTAGGTAGGACAGCGAAATCGTCGACGAAGAAGCCGATAGCATAGGAGCTATACACCTCTACTTGGAATCGTATTCTTACAACGCACCCTCCGTTGATGCGGTACTGTCGTGTAGTCCATGAGGATCGGGCACCCATAAATGTGTCGAGAAGCACCCACTCGCTCTCATCATAGCAGACTCTGAGAGACGCGCAACTCTGAGGGTCGGTGAAGTTCCAGTAGGCGTGGAAGTGGATGTAGGCGTGATCCACATCCCGGAGATCTACCCATAGATCAAGGGGATAGCTTACGCCGTAGTAGCAGAGGCAGGTACTTGTATCGCCCCACCACAGACTGAAGTTATAGCTGTAGCAACGGATGGGCGTTACCCGCCAGAGGCTGTTCTCGGTGGAAAACCAGCCCGTTATATTCCCTTTTGTTGCAATACGCCTGTTGAAGACAAGAATCGTTACATCGTCAAACCAAAGACCTTGAAACGAGGCGTAGTTAGAGTAGCCTTCGACCATGAAGCGGATCTTTATACGCTTCCCGCTTGTCTGCGTAATCCAAAAACTCGATGACCTCCACCTCTTTAGAGAAGATCGAAACTCGCCAATCGAGTGCCACAGCCCGTCGTAGTATAGCTGAACGACTACGCGGCAGTCTTGGTCGATGAGGAACTTCCACCAGAGGCGTAGGTAGATGTCCTGACCATCATTAACGGAGGGGATCGAAATTCTAGGAGAGGTGATAGTGTAGCGCTTGTTGCCAGAAAACGATCCGCAGCAGATGCAAGAAGGATAGCTATGGTAGGTTGATGTACACACCGACCAATCTCCTGAATAGGTCCACTCGTCTAGGGAGTCGCAGCTGAAGTGCTTAACCAGTTTGTCGAGTACTAGAACCTTCTTCTCGTTGCCTACGATAATGTCGTCCAGCCACCAACCGGCACCGCCACCAGAGGAGCTTGCTACAAGCTTGAAGCGCAAGTAAATGATGCGACCTACATACTTAGTTAGCGAGTAGCGACCAAAGAAGCTCCAAGACCAGTATCCAACTATGTAAGGAGATAAAAGATACCACGTCCGACCATCGGTGCTGACTTCGACACAGCAGTAGTCGGTGGGAGGGATGGTGAAACTAGGTGTTTGATTAATCTTGCTCCAGAACGACAAGAACGCTTCTCCGGTCCAGTTCGTCAGATTAATTGGAGGAGATACTAAGGTGATCGTAATGGGTCCGGAGAACGGTCCTGTATAGAAACAAGAGGGAGGGCTATGATAGTTGCTGTAGTTGACATGCCACGTGCCTGCAGGGGATATAGTCCAGTTGGTTAGGTCTTCTCCCCATGATTCGAAGAAGTGTATAGTAGGTGTATCGAAGGAGTTGAAGTAGGGAACGGGAAATGGATGGATAACCCAGATCGTATGCGATCCTTGAAGACCAGAGTCGTCAACGGCAGTAGCGGTTAGCTCGAGCCTTCCGTAGGGTAGGGAGAGGTTTGCATAGAAGAACGTGTCATTGTACCTAGAGGTCGTGTATACAAACGACTTCGATTTAGGTGGAGAGGTTGTTACGGTAAGAGTTACGTTTTCCACGGTTTGAGGTCCTTGAGGATCGTCTACGCGAATCCAGATAGCGCACCAATCTCCGATGTAAGAGCCTAGATCCGGTGCGACGATTTCGCACGTGGGTGCATCGGAGGTCTGAGCAAGCACTACAAGCAGAGGAAGTGTAGCGATAGCGAAGAGAGCGAGTAAGGAGAACCGCCGACGCATCCCTTTACCCGTACGGACTCTATTAAAGTTTTGAAAAGACTAGTAGCTGTTAGCGGCGGAGCAAATACCTAAAGAGCAAACGCAGATGGCTAACGATAGCTTTTCCTGCTTTAAACTTACTACGTCCCGCCCGTCGGCCGCGGAGAATGGCGGGCACTTCTACGATCTTCCAGCCCCGCTTGCGTGCATAGTACACGGTTTCAGGCCAAAGTTCCTTTCCATCTAGGTGAATGCGCTCCGCGACTTCACGCGCTACCTCGCGGCGATAGGCGCGAAAAATGCCTGTAACACAGGTGTAGCCGCCTAGTACGCGTCCAAGCAGCTTGTTACCCCACTTGCTTAGCCAGAGCCGAAATCGAGGAACGTTCTCTACGCCACCACCCCGCATAAAGGGAGAGCCGATTGCGATGTCTGCGCCCTGTTCTACGGCTTTAACGAGACGAGGAATTTGATCAGGAGTATAGCTAAGGTCTGCATCTACTGCAACAATCACATCACCAGAAGCGTGTAAGATGCCCGTACGTACTGCGCGCCCCCCGCCATACCCGCGGTCATGTCGTACAAGCTTAACGCGCGCATCCTGAGCTGCCACCTCTGCAACCAGTTCAGCAGTACGGTCCGTGCTACCATCGTCAACAACCACTATCTCAAGCTCATGGTAATGAGGTGAGAGCGTTGCGAGAACCCTGCGAAGTGTATCTTGGATAACAGCCTCTTCGTCGCGAGCTGGGATGACGACGGTGAGGCGCACGCGTATGTTCGGCGGTTGTTGAAAACGCTTCAACTACGTTAGGCGAAGAGTCGCTTTACCTGTGGGAAGTGATCGAAGTCTCGATCGTTGGAGTAGATTTCCCGTATATGCAGTCGTTGCATTTGTGCAACGAGAACCGCATCGTCCCAAAGCTGGTGAGAAAGGTGTAGCTGTTCTAAGAGGTCTAGGGCAGTAAGGAAGTCGGAGTACGTAGTGGACACGTGGATAACGTTGGGGAGGCGAAGGCTAGCCAAGAAGAGAGGGATGTACTGAGGAGCGCGTCGCTGTAAGTATGCGCAGACCTGAGCTAAAACGAGAGTTGAAACCGCTACAGGCTCCCCTGCTTCAATACGCTGCATGATAGCGGCAGCGGGCTTTCCGTAGAGAGGGTCGTCAGCGAGAAAGTAGATGAAAACGTTAGCGTCGACGAACCGGAGAGGTCTTCCGCGATAACCGAAGTTCGCGTTCAACTTCGCTCGCAAGAGCGGTTTCGATTTCTTCTAAGCGGACCTTCTCTCCACGTAGGACACCTCTAAGGGCAAGTAAGCGGGTGTGGCGGAGGGGGCGGAGAACGATCGCGCCGTCTTTAATCGACACCTGAAGGCGGTCGCCTTCACGGAGACAGAGCGCACGCCGTATTTCTGCTGGAAGCACGATGCGCCCGCGTTCGCGGATTACGACTTCTACCAAGCTAATGGGATGCAATTTGTGGGATTTAAACATTCCCACATTCCGCGTAGCACTAATTACCCATTTGGAGGAAAGAAGGGGTGCGCTACTACGTAGGGACCTCAGGCTGGATGTACGATTGGAATCCTGATGGATTTGACTGGTACGTACGGTACTCGAACCTCAATGCGGTGGAGCTAAACGCAAGCTTCTATAGAATTCCTTTCAGAACTCAGGTTCGTGGATGGCGGCGGCGTACGCCTGAGGGCTTTCGATGGGCAGTAAAGGTTACGCGCCTCATCACTCACGTCCACCGGTTTGGAGGGCGTGCATGGGAGCGGTGGGAGTGGTTCTCAGACGTATTTCACGAGTTAGACCCGTTCGTCGACTTCTACCTGTTTCAACTACCGCCTACCGCACGCCCCACCGATTACTTTGTCGATAAGCTTCGCCACTTTATCGAGCGCTGCGAGTTAGGACCACGATTTGCTCTCGAGTGGCGGCATCAGGAATGGTTTACCGAGCGGTGGATACGGTGGTGCGAGGACCTTGGAGTTACACTGGTGTCGGTTGACTGCCCGGATCTTCCAAACACGGTTTTTCGAACGAGTGATGCGGTGTATATGCGTATGCACGGGCGTACCATCTGGTATGGTCACGAGTATAGCGAGGAGGAGATCCAAGAAGTGTTAGAGCGGTGTCTTACAGCTCGCCCTTCACGCCTCTACATCTTCTACAACAACGATCACGCAATGCTGAGTAATGCGCGTACTACGCTTCAGATGCTTGAGCAGCGAGTGGGGCGAAGGAGGACGAGAAAACGCACCTTATTGGAGGGTTAGGAGGATAGGCGAAAACGGCAGTGGGGTGCTCCAGTAGCCTTACAAACCTCCTCTTCGCAAGTTACAGAGCACTGCCAGAGGGCGGAGAAGAAGCCTTCGAAGTATCCTGCGAGGAATGCGCAAACAGGCTGTGGATAGGATCCGATTGCATCAGCTACGAACGAGTTCTCTACTACAATGGTCGCTTCCTTTCGTTCATGATCGAGGTGTTCAAAGCGATACCGCCCCCACCCTGCTAGCGCATCACCTTCAATGAGCAAGAAGAGCAGTTCCTGATTAGTTGACGGCTGTTGCTTAGCAATGATAGCGTATGTACCAGCGCCCGCTTTCCGCCCTGCTTCACGCAGTACTGCAAGCGCGCCAGCGCCAAGGAGATCGATAGCGCTGCGTAGGATGAACCCTATTGTAGCGATGCGAAGCGTAAAGGCTTCGTGATCGAGTGCTTTGAGAACACCAGTCTGAGGATTGGGTTTGAAGAACTGTCGAGGGTCGATGGGAGCGGTCATTGTTCGGGTTCGATGCGGAATTCGCAGAAGGGGTTGCCGAGAGCCATACACTGCGTTTCTTCACAGCGTACCGGTTGGTCGAAGATCGCGGTGAAAATGCCTGCGAAGTATCCGCGAAGGAAGTCGCAAGCGGGTTGCTCGCTTTGAGGAAAGGCGCGTGCAGCGATCGAGTTATACACGCGGATGACAACACGACGCTGTTGGCGATCAACAGACACTACTTCATACCGCCCCCACCCTTCTAACGCATCACCATCGATGATGTGCTGTAAAACTTCCTCTAAGCGCTCAACACCGAAGCGTCGTGCAGAGTAGCCGACAAAGTCATGTCCTGTACGAAATCCTGCATCGTAGAGGACAGCGCGCATACCTGCGCCAAATCCTTGGATGAGAGTAGTGCAGAGCGCGGCAAAGGACTGTACGCTAAGCATAACATGTCGTACGCCATGAAGGATAAGAATGCCCTTCTCAGGGCTAACCTCAAGCATTCTGAAAAAATCTTCAGGAGAAGCCAAGACCTACGCGCTTTCCTTCCCTTCCTCCTCTTCCTCGAACTCTATCTCAACCTCCTCAGGAACCTCCACCTCCTCCTCTGGAGGTACTTCTTCAACGACCTCCGGGGGTGCTTCCTTTAGCTCGACCTCTACCTCCTCACCGGGAACAGCCTCTGTAAGCTCCTCTAGGCGCTCCAACTCTTCGACAAGCGCTTGAAGCTCACCTTCGATCTCGCTACGGAGTCCTTCGACAGAGCTCTTCAGATCCACGAACTCGGTACGGAGTTCTTCGAAGTTCTTTTCCAGCTGTTCAACGCGGTTTTGAAGACCCTGAATTGTCGTGGTAAGCTCCTCTAACTTGGTTCGAACTCCCGCAATTACACGAACGAGTTGAGCGAGCGAGGGTCTTTCCCTCTTTTTCTTCTTTCTGGACGGCACCTATGCGCTTATTGAACGGGATTTAAGCGCAAGCCAGCTCGCGCACCAAAGCTTCAGCAGTACTCGTCCCGATGCGGTCCGCTCCTGCTTCAACGAGTGCTTGTGC
>QMWL02000047.1 GCA_003661605.2 archaeon | reverse complement strand
GGGCATGAGGGAGGTAGTGAAGGCCGAGGAAGGGGAGATCTTCGATATAGAGCTCGAAGAATCCCTGCTGGAGGCCAATAGGCGCCTGGCCGAGGCAAACAGGGCCCTGCTGGACCGCTACGGGGTGAGGGCCATAGACATCATGGGCTCCGTGGGCTCCGGCAAGACCTCCCTCATAAGCCATCTCGTGGCCTCCCTGAGGGACCGCTACCGCATAGCCTACATAGCCGGCGACCTCACCACCACCATAGATGCCGACCTCATAGCCCAGCACGGGATACCCGTGGTCCAGGTGAACACCGGGAGGGAGTGCCACCTAGACGCCAACCTGGTGGCCAAGGCCCTCAGGCGGCTGGACCTGGCGAGGACGGACCTCATATTCATAGAGAACGTGGGGAACCTCATCTGCCCAGCCGAGTTCCCGCTCGGCTCCCACAAGAGGCTGGTGGTGGTGAGCGTCACGGAGGGGCCCTACGTGGTCGTGAAGCACCCATACATCTTCATGGAGGCCGACCTGGCCGTGGTGAACAAGGTGGACCTAGCGGAGGCCATGGGGGTCGATGTCGGGGCCCTTGAGGAGGCCATAAGGGCGGTGAACCCGGCCATAGAGGTCGTCAGGACCTGCTGCCGGACGGGGGAGGGCGTGGAAGAGGTAGCAAGGGCCCTGGGCCTGTGAGGAGGGAGGATGCACGAGTTCTACGTGGCCAAGAGGCTCTTCGACCTAGCCGTGAGAGCAGCCCTCGAAAACGGGGCCCAGGGCGTGAGGGAGGTGAAGGTGGTGATAGGCGAGCTGAGCCTCGTGAACCCAGAGCAGCTGGCCTTCTGGTTCAGGGAGCTCTCCAGGGGGACGGTCCTAGAGGGGGCCAGGTTGGACGTGGAGGTCGAGGAGGCGGAGGTCTCGTGCCCGTCCTGTGGCTACGTGGGCCCCGTCGGCCTGGAGGACAGGCCCGAATACCACCTCGTCTTCCCGACCCTGAGGTGCCCGGTGTGTGGCGGGAAGGTGAGGGTGCTGAAGGGCAGGGATTGCTTCATAAGGAGCATGAGGGTGGTGAAGAAGCCAAAAACCGGGTTTAGACCTCAGGACGCTTAGATCAAGCCCTTCTGCTTCAGGACCTCTATCACCGGCTCGGACCAGGTCACTATGCCTGGCCCACCGGTCATTATGGCTGCCACGCCCAGGGTCTCGAATATCTCCTCCTTCGTGGCGCCGTGCTCGAGGGCCATGATGGTGTGCCAGGTCATGCAGTGCCTGCAGCCCAGGGCCACGGCCAGGGCCAGGCCCATGAGCTCCTTCACCTTTGGGTCCAGAGCTCCGGGCTTCATGGCGGCCCCATACATGCGGACGAAGTGGGCCACGACCTCTGGGGCGTTGTCGCACATGGCCTCTATGTGGGGCGGGACCATGCCCAGCTTCTCCTGGACCATCTTCTTGAACTCCTCGGCCACCCTCTTAGCGGCTGCGGCCACAGCCTACCACCGGGGCCCAAGCCGAGCTTGTTTTTAAAACTTTTACGCCCATCCATCGGGAGGAAGCACGTATATCAATTTGGGCGGAAAAAGGCATAATTCGAGCGATAGCTCAAAACAGAGCCGAAAAACCTTTTTAGCTAGCCGGAGAGGGGCCGTGGTGATGAAGAGTGGCGGGGACGAAAGAGCAGCTGGTGCTCCTCTATGACCCAGCCCGTTGCACGGGCTGTCGCTATTGTGAGCTGGCCTGCTCTTACAAGCACTATGGCGTCCTGGACTTCGGGAAGGCCAGGAGGCACGTGATATTCGACCCCGAGCACGTCCTATTCGAGGCCGTCCAGTGCGGGCACTGCGAGGAACCGGTCTGCGCTTCCGTCTGCCCCACGGAGGCGTTGAAGAAGGACGAGGAGACCGGCTGGGTCCTCATAAACCCCATGAGGTGCATAGGATGCCGCTCCTGCGTGGTCTCCTGCCCGGCTGGGGTCCCGTGGTTCGATGAGGAGCTGAAGGTGGCCGTGAAATGCGATTTCTGCGATGGGGACCCCTGGTGCGCCAAGTATTGCTCGGCCCAGGCCATCCAGGTCATGCCCAGGGAGGAGGCGCTGGAGCTCATGAGGCGTATCTACGGGGTGTGAGCATGAGGGCGGAGGAGGTAGCCGGGAAGCTGAGGGAGGCCCTCGGTCCAAAGGCCCTGAGGCTCGAAACGCCCACGGAGAGGCGTGTCTTCCTCACCGTGGCCGTGGAGGACCTAGAGGATGCCGTGAGGGCCGTCCTGGGCCTATCCCGTGAGGCCAGGTTCATGACCATATCGGCCGTGGACGAGGGGCTCGACCTAGAGCTCCTATACCACGTGGACGTGGGGGGCACGGTCGTGACGGTGAGGATAAAGGTCCCGAAGGAGGAGATGGAGGTCCTCGACATATCTCATCTGGCCCCGGCGGCCGAGTTCATAGAGCGTGAGATAAGGGACCTGTTCGGCCTGGAGTTCGTGGGACTGAAGCCCGAGAAGCTCTACACGCCGGAGGGCTATGAGGAGAAGCCCCTCAAGAAGCCCATGGAGGGCGCTCTACCGCCCCAGGCCAGGCCCATGGCCGAGGCCCTCATGGGGTCCGCCTGCTCGGTGAGCGTGAGCAGGGCCGTGATGAGGAAGAGGCAGGACCTAGGCCTACCCGCCATGCCCCCCATGGCCATGGCCAAGCCCGAGGCCCTGGAGGAGGTGAGGAGCCTGGCCGAGGAGGTCGGCTTCACAGAGAGGGCTGGCTACGACCTGGAGAAGAAGAGGCTGAGGTATAGGTGAGGGGGCGGGAAGATGGTGAAGTATGGCGTATTCCTGGGCTGCTTCATACCGTTCAGGTATCCGTGCGTCGAGGCAGCCATAAGGAAGGTCTTGGACGCCCTGGGGGCCGATTACACCATCCTGGCTGGCTACACCTGCTGTCCGGAGCCCATGCTGACCAGGCTCGTCGACCCAGATCTCTGGCTGATGTTGGCGGCTAGGAACCTGGCCCTGGCCGAGGAGCAGGGCGTGGAGGAGCTCGTGGTCCCCTGCTGTGGCTGCTACGAGAGCCTATACGAGGCGGAACACGCCCTAGAGGACGAGGAGAAGAGGGACCAGGTCAACCAGGTCCTTTCCAAGCTCGGTCACGAGTATAAGGGGACCGTCCGTGTGGAATGCCTTACGGGCATCTTATACAGGGACTTCATGTCCAAGCTGGAGGAGATGGTCTCTAGGCCCTTCAGGGCCAGGGTGGCCATACACTACTGCTGCCACCTCTTCAGGCCCAGGCCCGGCGAGGACATCTGGCTGAAGCACGATAGGAGCAGGGACCTCGTAAGGTCCATGGGGGCCGAGGTGCTCAGGTATAAGCTAGAGAGGTTCTGCTGCGGTTTCCCGGCCTTCCAGGTGGATCCCGAGTTCTCCCTGAGGGAGAGGCTGGCGCCAAAGCTGGCCTCCATGAGGGCCGTTGGGGCCGAGTGCGTGGTGACGGCCTGCATGGCCTGTATAACTCAGTTCGAGAGGGGGCAGGTCATGCTCAGGCGCTACGGCATGAGGTATGATATGCCCGTCCTCCACCCGGTGGAGCTCGTGGCCCTGGCCATAGGCGTGGAGCCCGGAGAGCTGGGCCTAGAGGTCCACAGGAGCCCTGTCCCACAGCTCGTGAAGCGCATCTACGGGTCGTGAGGAGGTGGTGGGCGTGTCGGCCCGTAGGGAAGTGGTGATAGGGCCCTACCACGAGTATCTCCTGGAGCCGGAGCGCATCACGCTCTACGTGGAAGACGGCGTGGTCAAGGACGTGGACGTTAGGTTGGGCTACTGCCACAGGGGCATAGAGAAGCTCATGACCACCCGCACCTACAAGCAGGCCGTCTTCCTCTCCGAGCGTGTGTGCGGTATCTGCTCCCACGCCCACACCACCGCCTACTGCACGACGGCCGAGGCCCTCCTGGGCATGGAGGTGCCGGAGAGGGGCCTCTACATAAGGACCGTGGTGGCCGAGATCGAGCGCCTCCACAGCCACTTCCTATGGCTGGCCCTCCTGGCCCACGGCGTGGGGGAGCACGAGGCCTTCGCCCACATCATGAAGGAGCGTGAGAAGGTCATGGACCTGCTGGAGCTCATATCGGGCAACAGGGTCCACTACGCCATCAACACGGTCGGGGGCGTTAGGCGTGATATAACGCCCAAGGTGGCCGAGAAGATAGCGGCCACCATGAAGGAGATAAGGCCCCTAGCCGATTACTGCGTGGACATATTGGACGAGAACGGCCCGGTGGGCGAGAAGGTAGCTGGCATAGGCGTGATGGGCTACGACGAGGCCATAAGGCTGGGGGCCGTCGGGCCCACCCTGCGTGGCTCGGGCGTGAGGAGCGATGTGAGGGCAGATGACCCCTACGCAGCCTACGGAGAGCTCAGCTTCGATGTGGTGGTGGAGGAGGATGGCGATGTGAGGGCCAGGGCCATGGTGAGGGCCAGGGAGAACCTGGAGAGCATAAGCATGGTAGAGCAGGCCATCGGCGCCCTGCCCCCAGGGCCCATAGTGGCCGAGCCGGGGGAGCCCGTGGTAGGGGAGTTCGTGGGACGTGGCGAGGCTCCGAGGGGCGAGCTCATCTACTACATTAGGGCCAACGGGACCAACATGCCGGAGAGGGTGAAGATAAGGACCCCCACATACGCCAACGTGTTCACCTACACGAAGACCCTCCTGGGGGCCAGGCTGGAGCACGTAAGGCCCATCATAGAGAGCATAGACCCCTGCTTCGCCTGCACGGACAGGCTCGTCATAGTGGACGCAAGGACGGGGAGGAGGCGTGAGGTGGCCGTAGAGGACCTGCCCTACGGCGCTTCCGGGGGGGTGGTGTGAGGTGGCCGTGAGGAAGCTCCGGGTGTTCAGGGCAGACGCCAGCTCCTGCAACGGCTGCGATATAGAGGTCCTAGAGGCCCTGCTGCCCAGGTTTAAGGTCGGGCAGTATATAGAGCTCGTCTACGAGCCCGAGCAGGCCGAGGCCCTGGTCATAACGGGTGGTGCGAACTTCAAGACGGCCGATGAGGTGAGGGCCGTCTACGAGAAGCTGAGGGAACCCAAGATAGTCATATGCGTGGGCTCCTGCGCCATAAGCAAGGGCATATTCGCCGAGGGCTACCCCATGCGTGGGCCAGCCGACCAGCTCGGCATACCCGTGACGGTCTTCGTGGCTGGCTGCCCGCCCAGGCCCCAGGCGATAGCACAGGCCATAGCGGGCCTCCTCGGCCTTGAGCTCGACACGAGCGAGGAATACTGGGGCGTCCCAGAGGGCTTCAGGGGCCTGCCCGAATTCGACCCCGAGAGGTGCGTGGGCTGTGGCGCTTGTGCCAATTCCTGCCCGACCGGCGCCATGGGCTTTGAGGACCTAGAAGCCGACAGGGCGGTGAGGGTCAACTACGGCCTTTGCATCTACTGTGCCACCTGTCAGGAGATATGCCCTGAGGAAGCCGTGAAGCTCACGGGCGAGTATAGGGCCTGGTTCAAGGGCAAGGAAGAGATGCTCAAGGGCATAGAGGTGCCGCTGAGGAGGTGCGCCAACTGCGGACGGCCCTACACGACCGATAGGCACCTAGAGGCCTGCATGAGGAGGCTCTTGGAGAAGAGCGGGAAGGTATACGAGCCCTTGCTCGAGGAGCTGAAGAAGCTCGTATCCCTCTGCCCCGAGTGCAGGCGTGCCGTTGAGAACATAAGGCTGGCGAAAGCCCTCCTCATCAAGGCTGCCCTGGCCACCTGAACGGGAAACCCACCGTTTTTTATTCCACGTCCCAAGGAGCGTTATAGCTCTCTCCGAGCTGATGAATATCGCCAGGGCTATTTT
>QMWL02000046.1 GCA_003661605.2 archaeon | reverse complement strand
TTCCTGGAGACCCAGCTCCCGTTCACGGCTTCTACGCCCGTCACGTCGTTGAAAAACCGAGACAGCCTCCAAGCAACTTCATCATAGTGTCGTTCTACATATTCCCCCCTGCAATCATCGAGGCTCTTCGCGAAACTCCTCCAGGCTATGGAGGAGAAATCCAACTTACCGACGCCATACAACGGCTGATAGACCAAGGGCTGCGCGTTGCCGCTGTCCCTCTGCAGGAGAACGAGTTTAGGCTTGACATAGGAACGACTGAAACCTACTGGCACGCTCTCCGCAAATCTTACGAATACGCTACCCTAGGTGCTCGACATCGAAGGTAACGCGCTCCCTCCAGCCTACTATCTCCTGAAAGAACGCCGTTATGTAGATCCCCATGTTTATGAAAATACACAGTACTGCTCCCCAAAGATAGTTTAGCAGCCACCGATCCCCCAAAACCTTACTCACAGCGAACATGGCTCCGACCATCTTCCCCAAGGCATACCCAATGTACAAGAGGCTCCCCCACATCCACAGGAGCTTAATCCACAGAAAGCCAGCTGCTGGTATTAAGAGAGCGAGGGGTGCTATCAAAACTAGCGTATACACAAGAGGGCGGACACCTATTCTAATTCTCGTGAGAAAAGGCAGCCGCTCATACCTAAGAGAGTGACGGAACATACCTCTGACCCAGCGTAGCTGTTGCTTCACGTAGTCTCTAAGCCGGCGCGCATACTCCCGGTACAAGACAGCGTCCAAGCTCCTCAGGAACCTAAACCCCCTTGCAGCGAGCCGTTGTTGCACCTCGTAGTCGATCAACATATACACACGCTCGTTAAACCCACCCACCTCCTTTAGAGCCGAAGCTCTGTACGCAGAGCCGAAGCCAGGTAACACTACCAGCTCCCTCTGCCGTATAACCGACTCATAGGCTTCTCTAGCGTACAAGCAAGCTACTAGAATCCCCTTTGGATTAGTGGGTCGTGACCAACCTCCTACTGCTGCAACATCCGGATCAATCACAAGGGGGGCAACTACCTGTTTAAGCCACTCCTTCGGAAGCCTACAATCCGCATCGACGGTCACAATAACCTCCCCCTGCGCCTTCGCAAGTCCGAGATTGAGCGCATACGCTTTCCCTCGTCTTGGTTGAGGGATCACCGCAACACCTCTCTTCAAATATTGCTGTGCTAACTCGAAAGTGCGGTCTTCGCCTCCTGCAATAACAATGACTTCAAAATGGGGATAATCCTGCTCAAGAATGCTATCTAAACAACGTGTAATAACCTTCTCCTCATTGTATGCAGGGACTAAAACGGATACGTAGGGCCAGGACTTGCACCGAGCATGGTGCCGTGCAAATCTAACAGGTCGAACACCCGCAAGCGTAGTGAGTACTCCTATCAGCAACCCAACAAGTACTGCTAGTAAACCCCCCAGCAGCATCACTGGGTTCTATACCGCCTCCACAAATAACTCACTCCTAGCGCGGAGAGCTGTAGAATTATTCCAACGATTATAGCTAAGGGGATGGTGCACACAGTCGATAGAAAGGATACACCTACTGACCTAGGGAAAGCAAGCCCCAGCAATACAATGATGCCTCCGAGAGCGATATCCCTCACGGTCTCACACACCTCTTTCTTAAGAAAGAAGAGCGCTACGAGGGCAAATACCACAATCCAGAGCGCAATCCCGGTACTGAGCGGAAGACCGTGCATACCCATGATGTCACCAGCGTACTCGCAAGCCCTGAGCAAAGCTCCTTCTACAGTTAGAGATGCTCCTTCAGAAGACACGTTCACGATCAGAACATCCCCATACGGTGCTGTCAACATGGCTGTTAGGATGAAGCTGAGCGGTACTATCACCCGCAGTAGCTGCCCCATGCTCTGCCCTAGCTCTGAGTCGGTGTAAAGCACAACTACCAGAAGGGCTACGGTGATGGGGGCAACGACCGTTAACACGCTGCTTAGGCTACTGTAGTAAGTTATCGTATGAAGAATCCTCGCCATCACATGCACCACCACCAAAACTACCATGATTATGAGCACTGCTACGACGTAGGCGAAAAAGATGTTCCACACCCCCGCTCGTCTGATGAAAAACTCAACGGCGAAGACCCCAGCAAGAGTAGCGAACATTGTGGAGAGCGCGGATAGACCTGCTGCAACCCAGGTCGTAAGACGGTGAAGTCGTGGCGATAACGATACGATGCGCGGTCTCTCTTGTATGTATGCGCGCAGTGCTGGCAGATCCTCTACACGCGATAGAACCGTTACGCGATCGCAGTTGCCCAGCACTTTAAGAACTTGACTTCCAAGACCTGTTTCAACGAACTCGGATAGAATTGCGATAACGCCGCCCCGGCGTAGAAACTTAACGAACGCGTTCAGGTAGTTAGTCCAGTAGGGCTCGGCTACCTTCGGCATCTTGCCTATCAAGGCGATATCCACAAGCCCCTCCTCCAAAGCCTCCATTACAGATGCATTTTCGTAGAAAACAAGGCAGGTGAAGCCTAGCTCTTGTACCTCTTGCGATAGTTCACTAGCGTTAGAAGGGTCTGCAATAAGTACTAGTGCTGGGCGAGGAGAGGGACCAATTATAATGGAGAGCAACACAGCAAGCAATAGCGTGAAGGTGAAGAGAGTGCTCGCTCCTTGACGTGAAATCGCCCAACGAATACCGCGTACCAACGTACTTGGGAGCTTCGCCGACGACAAGTACCGGCGCACCCTCGTTGTGAGAATCGAGCACGTTCGAAGAACGCGGTCTGATAGAATCGCCACAGTAGCCCACAAAAAGCAGATGACAACACCTACAGGAATCCTCCATACACCCTCATATACCAGTGTGACATCTCCAGCCAACCCTCTTACAGCGAACCCCTCCTCAACCTCCTCAATCGAGGCGTTCCCGGACTCCACATAAGGATAACCCGGTAGTACGTAGCAGGAGCGAGGTACTCTTACAATGCACGTAACGAAGAGTGCCAGTCCTGGTATGTTAGACCTAATATCGAAAAACCGCATGTTGAACCTGAAGTAATTCCTGTATAGGACCGACCACCCGTATGCTAGGTAGCTGTAACTTATGAGAACCCGTTGTTGGGGCGGAATTACGAAACGAACAAATGGCTGCAGTGTCTCATCAAACACGATTTCGTAGAACCCTCCAGTAGGCAAGTCTCTTATCGATAAGGTGCGCCAGTCGGAACAAGGAATCTTCACCTCAACAGCACTAATGTTCTCAGAGATGCGCGCAAGAGTGAGGTCCATGGTAACATTAACAAAACATGCAATTTCTTCGTAAAACTTATACTTATTTACTACATTTATATAGATCATCATGTGCAAACAGTTTCCACCACCGTTATCGAGGCTGGATGCGTGTCCGCCTCCATAGGTGCTTACGCATCCGTTAGGGAGGTGTAGCGCTAGAAGTGGAATAAGCAGAAGCGCTATTGTTGCAGCAAAGCGAGTGTGCACAGCAGCGCGTCTTCCAACCTTCTTAACGTATTAGCAGCTAATCACCTATATACACGCCATTCCTCGCCGTAGCACGATGCGTATACGACCCCATCACGTACTGCTATCAGTACTACTCCTTTCTCTATTAGGTAGCGCCCTATATGCTTACCCTCCGGAGGTAATAGGGCCTGAGGAGGAGGTTAGGATTGGCGTTCCTCGCATAGCCATCATTACGCCCAACTTCACGGCTATTGGTGCCTCTCCCCTGTTTCACATACTGTCCTCTATACTCGCGCGAGCAGGGCTTTGCTCGTACGTTAACTATACGGCGATTGAAGCTGATGCGCTCGACGAGTTTGATGTAGCGGTTCTTGCATCCTTAGGAGAGGTCTACGATAACGGCTACGTACCAGACACGATCTTGCAAAAACTGGTCGAGTTCAACAGGCGGGGAGGAGGGGTTTTGATTCTTGGAAAGCCAGCAATTCTCTTCCCCAATAGCTCCTTCCTAGGGGACTTTCACTCAAGCATCTACGCTATTACGGAAACCCGGGCTTACTGGGCGTTTCCAGATACAAGCATACTGCACTTTCTCACGGACCATCCCGTACTTCAAGGAGTGTCTCGAACCGAGTGGACTATGCCCACCATATCAGACTTCTTCCTCGATATATACAGCGCACCCAGCTACGTTCAGCCTATCATTGCCTTTGACATGGTGTGGCGTGGATACCCTGCCGTTGCAGCTGCTGCAGTAGACCCGCCAGATAGAGGCCGTGCGTTTGTATCTGTGTACGCTCCACGAAGCCGCTCCGACCCCCTCCCCTTCCTTAGCAAGCGCTTGTGGTGGAACATAGTCCGGTGGGTAGCGGGATTAGACACCAGTACATACATCGAGCTTCCTGTTTTCCTTGAACTAGAGGCGCTTAAGGTTCACAGCTGCGGACTAGCGCTCCGCTTTGACGACCGTGCTGAAGAACACCTTGAAGCGGTGCTGCGAGCGGGATATCCTGCGACCTTGCTTCTAGTCAGCACGTTCTTAGATATGGAGCCCTGGCTAGATCACTACACTGAATACCTTTGGAAGAACTACGAGCTTGAACTGGCGGACCACACCTTCTCGCACTGTGGTGACGCCGAACTCCTGCTCCAAGGCTACGGCAGCATCGAGAACGGCACCTACCTCGAAATAGCTCGCAACATCGAATCCTGCCGCAATCGCTTTCACATTGTGCCTCTCCTCTTCGCTCCTCCAGGTGGCGCTGCTCCTCTCTACAGGAGGTCTGCATACAAGTGCTCCCCTCCCATAATAACCTCTCTAGCCATATCCGCCTATTACCCAACGCAGCTCTACGGACTGCCAGTTCTCACGTGCCCTGGTGGAAGGATCCGCGACGATTGGTCTTACACGCAGTGGGTGAGAGAAGTCCGTCTATCTGTACGCGTCGATCGGCTTATTTCAAGCGAGCTACACCCCGCCCTCACCATACCCCGTATAGGGGAGCTGCTGCGCTTGCTCTCATGGATTCGCAGCACGTATCCCGACATGCTGTTTACAACCCTCGGGCGCGAAAACCTGATACGGTACGAGCAGTACTCCATACAGAGCCTAATCGGGTCATTTAATGGTACTCATTACGTTCTCAACATGAGCTTAAGCCGAATCGCTTACTGTCTCTTCCTCAACTTTCCCAATGCAACGATAAGATCGGTGTATGTAGATGGGAAACCCATCTACACGTTCTCTGAACACGTTATACTCTTGCCCTTCCTACTGCCTGGACCTCACGTAGTTACAGTGAGTACTATTGGCGATAAGCCTCCTCACATAGAGGGTCTATACGTTAAACACCCCTATCTACCGATAGTGCGCTACACGGTCTGGAACGGCTCTGAACTGGAGGTGGTAGTGGGTAAGGACGAGCGCTGGATACTCAATGAGACGTGGCCAGCTCGCCTCTACATCAGCGTATGCAACTACGTACCTGAGTGCGTGACAGGCGCTCGTGTATGGTCTTACGATCCCGTGGAAGGGAAGCTTACGGTGGATCTAGCGCTGTCGAACGAAACCTGTGTAAAGATCCAGCTCAAGCCCGCAGTAAGGTACTCCATCCGTGTAGTAAATCCCTATGGATACCCGGTTGCATTCTGCTCCGTTACCGCCATAACTCCCTTCACCCCGGTATCGACCTACACGAATTCATCAGGATACGCCTCCTTTGGCTATCTCCCTAACACCACTCTCACCGTTTACATAGAGGGGGTTCAGACCAGCATTCCCGCAGGAACGCGGTACGTCCAAGCTGACATCCCAACCGGTTACCTTCACATACGCGGTGTACAACCCCCCGTAAACCTCGTACTATGCAGAGGGGTCGCTTGTCTATCCATCGTAAGCAGCGCGACCGAGATCCATCTCTGCGCACCCGTAGACGCCGACACCTACCGGATTATCGACGGAAGCGGATGCTGTGCATCAGGCACTTTACAGATTCGCCAGGATGCCATAGTCGAGG
>QMWL02000045.1 GCA_003661605.2 archaeon | reverse complement strand
TCATCAAGCTAGAGTTTTAGAGCAAGCTGCACGTTTGCTCGGATCGGGTACTGAGGAAGTCTTTGACAGCATAAAGCGGGTTATGGAGAAGGCAGAACGATACGAGCATCGGTATCGGATGTTTATGCGAGGGGTCGCTCGCTATATCGCTCTAAATCTGATGAAGGAGGTAGAAGAAGTAGATGGTTACCGCATTATTGGTGCGACACTACCACTAGGAGATTTAGACTTCCTTGCTGAAGTGACCAATAGGGTTCTGGAGTTAGAGGCAGATGTAGTGATCGTAGGTAGTTTAGAGGGAGTAGTGGTGGTAGCGGTATAAGACAAAGTTCAAGATAAAGCCAGCGCAGCAGAGCTGGCTAACAGATAGGTAGCGACATAGGGGGCGGCGGAGGAGGACGCCGCCACTTTGCTCAAGCACGAGGAAAAGGAGATCAGGTGAATTCGGCGATTAGCAGAGCTTTAGAACACCTAAAGAAGGCGCTGCGGTAGCGAGATGAGCAACGTGGATACTCGAAAGATCTGTGAGAAGTGGCAGAAGGCTTGGCAAGAAGCACGACTCTTCGAAGCTGATCCGGACCCCAATCGTCCTAAGGTCTTCATCACGTTTCCGTTTCCGTATATGAACGGACCACTGCATTTAGGACATGCATTTACCGCGGCACGAGCAGACGCGTATGCGCGGTTCAAACGTATGCAAGGGTACAACGTGCTCTTTCCATGGGCGTGGCATTGGACTGGTGTAGCGGTTGCAGGCGCTAGTGAGCGAATAAAGCTGGGAGACAAACGTTTCATTGAAAGCCTCGTCAAAATAGATGGTGTTCCGGAGGAAGAAGTAAGGAAATTCGTTGATCCAGAATATATGGTTCGCTACTATACGAAAGCAAACCGTGAAGTCGTGAAGCGATTTGGACTGGCAATAGACTGGCGGCGTGAGTTCTACACTAGTCATCTGAATGAAGGATTCAGTCGCTTTGTCACGTGGCAGTATAGGAAGCTGTTAGAACGAGGTTTGATCGTTAAAGGGACACACCCTGTTGTTTGGTGTCCACGATGTAAGAGCCCCACAGGCGATGCAGACAGGCTTGAAGGATGCGGTGTTTCTCCTGAGGAATACATTCTGTACAAGTTCAAACTTGATAGTGGATGGTTCCTAGTAGCGGCTACTTTCCGTCCTGAGACGATCTTTGGCGCAACGAATGTTTGGGTTAACCCAGACGCCACCTACGTTAAGGTTCTTGTAGATGGAGAACCCTGGATTATAAGTAAGGAGGCAGCAATTAAGCTACAGGACCAGCTTCGGAGAGTAGAAGTGCAGGAGGAATTTTCTGGGAGGGAGC
This sequence comes from archaeon, assembly GCA_003661605.2. Lineage (GTDB taxonomy): Archaea > Thermoproteota > QMWL01 > QMWL01 > QMWL01 > QMWL01. The sequence continues at coordinate 4,784 of QMWL02000045.1, read as the reverse complement.
TGATTGGACAGTGGGTAACTGCACCTGTTACTGGTGCACGGCTTATCGTGTTTCCAGCGAGTTTTGTTGATCCTAGTCTAGCTACGGGAGTTGTGTATAGCGTTCCAGGCCATGCGCCACTAGACTACCTAGCGCTACGGGATCTTCAAAGGGATCCATCGGGGGTAAGTAGATACGGACTGGACCCAGAGTACATTCGAAGTATCAAACCGATTTCGATAATTCTAGTAGAGGGATTTGGAGACTATCCCGCTGTAGAAGCAGTTGAGAGACTTGGGGTAAAGGATCAGCTTGATCCTCGTGCAGAGGAAGCTACGCAACTAGTCTACAAGCGAGAGTTCCATCAGGGCATTATGAAGTCGAATTGCGGTAAGTACGCTGGGATCCCTGTGCGTGAGGCAAAGGTGATGGTGGCTGAGGAGGCGATGAAACGGGGTGAAGCTTCGACTATGTACGATCTTCCTAGACCAGTAATTTGCCGGTGTACTACCCCATGCCACGTTAAGATCCTAGAAGATCAGTGGTTTTTGGATTATGAAAATGACGATTGGAAAGCGCTAGCACACGCCGCGCTAGATCAGACGCAGATATTTCCTGAGGGAGTAAGGGAGAGCATCCGGTACACGATTGATTGGCTGCGAAAGTGGCCCTGTACAAGACGAACTGGTCTTGGTACACCAGCACCGTGGGACCGATCTTGGATTATTGAAACACTAAGCGATTCAACTATCTACATGGCGTACTATATAGTGGCAAAGTACGTAAACTCTGGTCGCGTTAAGCCAAACCAACTAACAGATACATTCTTCGACTACGTCCTTTTGGGAGAAGGTACTGCAGAGGCTGTTGCAGAGGAAACGGGTTTACCAGTTGAGACAGTCGAAGAAATTCGGCGGGAATTCGAGTACTGGTATCCAGTAGATCTACGGGTTAGTGGGAAGGATCTTGTATCAAATCATCTGACGTTCTTCATATTCCACCACTGCGCTATCTTCCCAAGCCATCTCTGGCCTCGTAGCATTGCGGTGAACGGGTTTGTCCGTGTACGAGGCGAAGAGATGCACAAGTCAAAAGGGAACTTCATACCGCTTCACAAGGCAATAGAACAGTACGGTTCCGATGTGATTAGGATTGTACTTCTTCGCGGTGCAGAAGGTCTGGACGATCCTGATTGGAGAGACGAGGCAACGGAGGCGGTTAGAACGCGAATACAGCACTTGTTTACGCTAATCGACGATTTACGAACACAAGCAGAGGCAAGACAGCTACGTATTGAGGATCGCTGGATGTTATCAGTACTACAACGTCGTATAGCCGAGGTCACCGAAGCGTTAGAACGCATGAGAACAAGAACTGCCATCGAAACTGCATTCTACTTGATGTGGAGTGATATTCGACGATATCTCCGTCGTTGCGAACGTCCCGCGAAACAGGTCGTTAATAAACTGCTTGATGTTTGGGTACGACTTCTGACACCGTTTATGCCCCACGTAACAGAGGAGCTCTGGGTTCGGCTTGGAAACCAGCCCTTTGTCGCGGACGCGCCATGGCCTAAGCCGGATAAAGACCTCGTGGACGAGTACGCGGAGGAGGCGGAGACTTACCTCGACCGATTAGTTGAGGACATTCGTGAGATACTGCGTGTAGTGAGTGTAAAACCGCGACTCATATGCATCTATGTAGCGAGCAATTGGAAGAGGGAGCTTTTCAAACAGGTCTTAAAGTTAGAGGATCCGCGACATCTAGGGCGATTGATTAGAGAGTGTGCCCAACAAGAAGGATACCCATCTGCCGATCGATTAAGCAAGGTGCTTAAACAAATGCTTCGGGTTAAGATATCAATGGGTCCTGAGCGCAGTTCGCGTCTTCTACGGATCGAGTTGAATGAGCTAGAAGTACTAATGGAGACCAAGGCCTTTCTCGAGAGAGAGTTCAGATGCGAAGTGCGCATATTCAACGAAGACGATCCTGATAAGTACGATCCGCTGTCACGTAGTAAGCAAGCGCTACCTTATAAACCAGCTGTGTATATAGAGGGAGAGGGGGCCCGTAGCCCAGCCTGGACAGGGCATCGGCCTTCTAAGCCGGGGGTCCCGGGTTCAAATCCCGGCGGGCCCGCTACATGCGTTCGAGGACAGGAATACCTAGAAGATCTAGGCCGTTTTTGAGAACCTGTGCTACACAGCGCACTAAACGCGCTCGAGCACGTGCAGTATCTGGGTCGGCCTTGATCACAGGTACTGCCTCGTAGTAGCGGTGGAAGGTACGAGCTAACTGATACAAATGCTCACATATTACATGCGGTCTAAGAGTCCGGACAGCGTATCGAAACGATTCAGGAAAGCGAGCGATCATAAAGAGAAGACGCTCCTCGACGGACTCTTTAAGCAGGGAGGGATCGCCATTTGGAGAAACGCCTGCTTCTGCAGCTCTCCGCAAAATGCCTCTTGCGCGTACGTAGGCGTACTGGACAAAGGGGGCGCTGTTTGCTTCTAAGTCGGTCATGCGCTTAGGATCGAATTGAACGGGGCGATCGGGTTCGATACTGACCATACTGTACCGAAGTGCGCCTACGGCAACTAGCCGAGAAACTTTGTTAATTTCGCTCTCTGAAAGCTCTCCACGCTCTCTGAGAAGTACGATACAGCGCTCTTGCAAGGCTTCAAGTGCTTCGCGTGCAGTCATGTACCTGCCACGTCTACGGGATAGTCCTACAACGGGTCCGTAAGAGAAATGTACCAGATAGTTAACTGCATCCCTCTCCCCTATCGCAGCCAGGAGAAGTTTAAGTTGACGTTGTGCAAGCGATTGCTCCTGAGCTATGACATTAATGAGTAAATCAGAATCACGGCGCTTGTAGAGTGTGTATGCTGCATCCTTTGTAACATAAAGTGCCGTACCATCGGACCGTGTTAGAGTAAGGTCTGGAATCTCTTCATCAAAGTGGAATCTGAGACGCTCTTTAAGCCCCAGTGTAACCGCAGCACGCTCTGCGTCGAAAATCAGAGCACCACCCTCTTCTCTTACGAAGGGCGTTTGTTTAAGCCGAGAAAGTATTTGATTTACTAAACCACTCCAGACGATCTCGCTCTGGTAATCCCACCGATCATATGATATGTTCAGCGCTTCTAGTGTCTTTTGAAATTCCTGAACTACTAGGTCGACCATCGAGCGGATTAGGCGCACAGCATTTTCGTCACCTTGCTCATATCTGAGATTTAGTTGAGCGATCTCATCGACGACGGGGCGTCCAGACAGATTTTCTAGTACAGCCTTGACTAGTGCTTCATCTCGTTCCATTTGATTGTGGATGATGCCTACACGGCGATGGATTTCGTGGTTAATCAGAGAGAGCTGATCGGGGTCAGATGTGGTGGCAGCTTTACGACGTAGCTCTTCTAACTCAATTACTGTATTGACTACGGTGTAAACAATACCAATTTTTTCATCCGGTCGTGGGTCGCGTTTTATTAAATCTGCGACAAACTGCCATCCGTAAGCAGCAATTGCTGTTTGACGACCTGTGTCCTCTACATAGAAGCGTGTAAGTACACGGTAACCTGCGTGGCGGAGCATTCGAGCAAGGGTGTCACCAAGAACAGCGTTACGTAGCGTACCTACGTGAATCGGACCGCACGGGTTTGCGCTACAGTGCTCTACGCAGATAACACGTCCATCACTAAGGTCTTCAAATCCGTACACATCGCCTAAAGTTTCAACAGATGATATTACCAAGTGATTAACAACGTTTAGATTAGGATAGAAGTTAACATAGCCACGAACCGCCTCGATTTTAAGGAATACATTTGACTCAGGCATATGGGAAACTAGCTTTTCAGCAAACTCTTGAGGAGTTTGGGGAGGAGCTAGTGTTCGTGCTAAGCGTAGAGCGTGTTCGTAGCAAAGCCATCCAAATTTGAGATTGCGAGTCGGTTTCAAATCATCAGGTGATACAGTTATGTCGAAACCTAGGTTGTCAACAGCTGCATTGAGTAGCTTCGCTGCCTCCTCACGTAGCTTTAGGAAGGGATTCGGTGTTGGCTGCACGAAGCTACCGAGCAGTATTCGCTAAAACCTTTCAAGGAGGCGTGTATACGAGTAGCGTGACTAAGACGCAAGAGCTAAAGTTCTGGCTTCTCGACATAACTCAGGAAGTAGATAAGCACCCGCCCGAAATTTGGCTATGGGGAATCGATCGAGAAGGAAGACGCGTTTTATTGGTAGATCGCCGATTCGAGCATTATTTCATCGCTATTGTAAACGACCCTCGTGTGGAGAAGCGTATTGCATCTATAGCGGGTGTTTCAAGAGTAAGTCTCACAGAGAGGAAGTACTATGGACGACCAGTAAACGCGGTAGTTGTTTATTGCCATCCCAAGGAGGTGGATAAAGTAGCTAAACGCGTCTCTAACGTGAGCGGAGTTACTAACATCCTAGAGCAGGATTACAGGTATTCTCAACGGTATCTGATAGACAACAACCTGAGTCCGTCAGCGTGGCACGTATTCCGCGTTCGCCGATTAAGAGAAGTAAAAGCGCAAGTAGACGCAGTATACGAGGTCGTTGAGTATATTGGACGAGAGGATGCACCGCCACCGGATCTCAAAATACTGGCTTTTGATTGCGTATACTTTAGTGAAGTCGCAAGCCCGCTTCCTGATAGAGATCCAGTCGTCGCTATCGCAATTGCCACTACAGATTCAGTAGAAGTTCTTACAGGAAAGGAAGGGGAAATCTTAGATTATTTTGTGAAAAAGATTCAAGAAGTGGATCCAGATATTATT
>QMWL02000044.1 GCA_003661605.2 archaeon | reverse complement strand
CGACCCAGCTCCCTAATCGCGTCGCTCAACGGAGTGCGGTAAGCTTCGTTTGTGTACGTTTCCCCGCAAGTCTTACGACTGCATACACTCCGCCCCGTTGGGTGCACGAACTCCTCATCGCTGAAAAAGCGAAAGCAGCCGAAGCCATTGCTCGAGCCCTCTTTCCCGATGCGCGCCGAAGCACCTACTACGGTATCCGCTTCTTTATCAGCGCTTCTGCTATCATTGTACCCCTAAGCGGGCACATAGCTGACTATGACGTACGTGTAAGCGGCTGGAATCGGATCGATCCTCGAGACATCGTTACGAATTCCCGCCTACTTGTAAAACGCTACGATACCCGCTATGAGCGTTTTTTCCTCTGGCTAGCCCGCACCTACCAGCCTATATCTCGAATCATCATAGCTACTGACGCTGATGAAGAAGGCGAGAACATCGGAACCGAAGCCTTAGAGCTGCTACAGCGCTGCGGCGTCGACGCCCCTGTAGTTCGAATGTGGATGCACAGCCTACAGCCAGGAGAAATTCGCCGCGCTTACCACGAACTCCGGGATCTTCAGTGGTCGGTTGCTGCCTCTGTTGAAGCACGTCGAATCATCGATGCAATCGTCGGGTTCTCGGGAACGCGGGAACTAACCCTAACCCTACGCCCCTACCTTCCCGCGCTTGGAACGCAAGTTCTTTCCATAGGCCGTGTACAAACGCCGACACTCTCGCTTCTGGTTGAGCGAGAGCGGAAGATCCGCGCCTTTACACCTAAGCCCTTCTGGAAGGTCGTTATCGAAGCGGGTTCTCTTAAAATCGAGCGAGGCCCCTTTTCAAGCGAAGCTGATGCGCAAAAACTACAACAGTTACTCGCCGCACATCGCGTTCTTCACGTAGTAGGTGTAGAGCAGCGACATGAAGCACGTAGCCCCCTCCCCCCTCTTCACACAACCCGCGCTCTCCAGCTTATCAACCAGTTTATCGGCATCCCCGCTCAGCGAGCACTTAGCATACTGGAGCGTCTCTACCTCAATGGGCTCATAACCTACCCTCGAACATCAACCGATCGCTACGGTCGGTACAAAATCGACCATCGTAGTTGCGTATCTGCCGCCGCTCGTACCCTTGGCGCTAAACCACCTACCCGTTTGCAGCTCTCAGTAAACGGCTCTGTAGATGCAGGAGACCACCCACCTATCACTCCGCTTAAGCAGGTCTCCTTAAACACGCTTCCTCGCGCCCAGCGCGCTATCTACGAATTCATCTGCCGCCACTACCTCGCACTATTTTACCCACCCGCCCAGCTTCTGCGCGTAACGCTACAACTTCAGGCAAGAGACCTCTCTCTGCGCGTTACAGGCTATCGCATCCGGAACCCCGGCTTTCTAACGGTCTACAAGTACATCCGTATAGTAGAGCTTCCCACCGTTAAACGAGGCGATACGCTTACCATATCCCAAGTATCGGTTGTGCGGAGCGAGACTAAGCCACCTCCTGCACTCACGGAATCGAAGCTCCTTAAGCAAATGGAGGAACTCAAGCTAGGAACGAAGAGTACTCGTCCCGAAATGATCGAAGTCAACCTAGAGCGCGGCTATGCGGTAAGAACCGGTCGTTCGCTCCGCGCCACAGACCTCGGTATGGCTGTAATCTCGTTGCTGGAGAAGGCAGCTCCGGGTCTCGTTAACCCCCGCGCATTCAACCGTGAGGTCCGAGAGATGATGGATGCTATTGCCTCTGGCAAACTGCGTCTAGACGAAGCTCTTCGCGCATTCCGTACCCGCTACCTCTCCGTTTTCGATCAGCTACGCGCTCACCGAACACTTCTCATACAGGAGGTTCAGAAACTACTCAAACAGCGTACAATCACTCAATGCCCCTCTTGCGGTGGATCAATGGTTCTCGCTACTGGCTCTCGGGGAGGGCGGTACCTCTTATGCCTCAACTGTCAGGTCCGTCTTCCCGTCCCCCGAAAGGGCGACATCTCGCCAGCAGGATACTGTCCTCGCTGCTTTCTCCCCCTCTTTGTAGTTCGTGAGAAAACTCGCACTTACAAGTACTGCCCTAGCTGCGGACCGTCCCGCTATGCTTCGTAAACGATCTTTCCTCGACCAGGAATCCAGTCTATCGTAATCCCAATCAGTCCTTTCTGGAGACGGTACTGGTAAACCCCCCTTACAAGTGCTGCTTGCTCGATACGCCGCTGGAGGAGAGCTCTGCTCCCAATATCGCTACGGTGGAAAACTCCCCAACCATCAGTTAGATACACGTGAGGAACGGCCTGTTCTGCGATCTCGCTTGCTTCAGGGATAGTCGGTGCCTTTGCGAGAATCTCTGCTAGACGAGATCCTTTTGTGATCATCGTGCCATCATCCTGAAGATCCAACGACCCGTAGAAGACCTGACACCCCTTCGCGCGAATCTTCTCCTCTTCGACAGCTGCAGGATGACCTGCTGCCAGGTCTCGGCGCTCCGGATACCCCTTAGGTGCTATGCACTTAACCACCGTAGCCACTTCTTCAAACTCTAGCTTCGCTTTCGCAAGCCGTTCATCAACCAGCAACTCGCAAAGTTCTAGAAAGTCGGTCTTGAGGATGGGAAGCACATTAACCGCTTCAGGGTCTCCAAATCGCGCATAAAACTCGATGATTGTGGGGCCCCAGAGCGGTGTTAGCATCATCTGCCCCGCAATCACACCTTTATACCGAACTCCTGTCTCCTTATGCAGAGCCTCCACAACCTGCTGAATAATCTCCGCCGATTTCTTCACCTCCTCCTCCGTGAGAAAAGGTAGGGCATAACCCGGACCAGCAATCGAACCCATTCCACCCGTCTCCGGTCCAATATCCATTTCAAACGCGTTCTTGTTATCCTGTACCGCCGGGAACGCCAACACTGTTTGTCCATCGGTTAGGCACTGAACCGTGTACTCCGGACCCTCAACTCGCTCCTCGATGAGAATCCGGTCCTCGATATCCGTATACCCCGCCATGTACTTCTCATAGACCTGCTTTGCGTGGTGCATCTTTACTTGCCGCTTCTCTGAAGTAAGATACGCCTGCAGATCCGCAATCACCTTCACCCCCTTCCCACCCGCCTGTCTCGCAGGCTTAATCGCCACGCTCTCCGCATACTCCTCAATATACCGTATCGCATCCTCCAGGTTCCTGAACGCTTTAAACCGCAGCCGACCTGGAATCTTGTACTTCCACATCAGCCGCCGCATATACGCCTTCGACATCTCCACCTCCGCCACCTCCCGCCGCGCACCTACACACGGCACCCCACACCTCTCCTCAACCACATTCGCCACACCTCGAAACAGCGGCTCCTCCGGACCTACCACCACCAGATCCACTCCAAACCGCCGCACTGCCTCTGCCACCGTCTCAGGATCCCGCGAATTCCCCAGCATCACCTCCCCTCCATGCTGCTTCACCAACCGGAAAATCCCTGGGTTCCGGTATCGCATCACCGCATAGAACCGCTCCAGCAACCCGCTACGACAAATCGCATCGGCAATCGCATGCTCCCGCGCACCCTCCCCAACTAGCAGAACCTTCACCTTTGCACGACCACGCACAGTTAAAAATACAACTTATGGGGATTCCACAAACACTCGATAAAGTTAAAATGCGCCTATTGTTTCCACCAGGTATGAGGCGCTTCGCCTTACTATCTTTGCTGATCCTGTTATCCGCTGTTAGCACATATCTACTCGTATCCGCAGCAAGACTGCCCTCATATGCCTCCCGCACCACCCCCGAAACCAGTCAGTTCACCAAACTCACAGCAAACGAGGATACCAACCTAACGCGCTTTACACACTACTGGCTTCTTAGCAATGCTCCCGACCAACAATACCTCGCAATATATGCACCTCATGGCGCTAACATAACCTTCTCAGGCACGAATCCACAACCAGTAACGATAAGCGTAGGATCCGGAGAGGTGTTAACTGTACACCCTGTCGAACTTGGTTACAATACGACGTGGTTCTTTATGGACATTCATTCTTCTGCGCCAATCCTCTGCACTGGTGTAGCTGAGTGTATAAGCACTAATGGTCCATCAGTTGGTGGTTGTATCCATGCTTGGCTACCCGATTATCCTCTTTCAACGGAGCTTATTGCTAAAGCGGGTACGGGTGTATATGATGATTTCATAGTAATTTATGCTCCTTCAGAGGCGCACGTTTGCCTAAAGCTATACACACCTGATGGAGATGTGCTGATCAGGAATGTAACGGTAAGCGGCATAGCTGCCTACTACTGTCCCGATCTCTTTGATGGTGCTTGGGGGATATTGCGTATCTCCTCAGATATACCTATTGCCGCAATCTGGACTGATAATCCGACGACAGGTTCCGCTTCTCGGGATCAGAGTTGCATACACTATGGTCAACCTGCTGAACCTTATAGGATGGCATTGGCAACGGAACTCGTCCACAATGTCAGATTCCAATCAATCTGTCTCTATACTCCGGTTACAAACACTATTTCAGTATATAATCAGAGCGGTCAGCTCGTTAGTCGTCTGTCTGTTAATGGTGATAGAGCTGTTCGTTGTACGTTATCCGAATGCCTAACTTCCCTAGGTACGTATTTCGGAATAATTAAAACATCGAAGCCAGCATATAGACCTGCCCCATTCGGGAAATTAGCTAATGTTTATCGCGATAATTTTGCATTCTTTGCACCAAAAACGCTTAACCCGAAGTTGACGATATGGGCAAATCGATCCTCCACAGTTATTCTAAAAGAACTATTCTCGAATAAATCCGTATCCTTAACAATTCAAGCCTACAATTATACTGTCATATTCTTAAATCAAATTCTTAACATAAGTGACTCAGATGCGCCTCTACTCGTAGCGGTTCTATCAGATACACCCATCCTGTGCGAATTCTTCGCAGAAGATGTTCACGGAAGCTATCATCTTCGTCCGTATCCTGCTGCTCTAATAATTAGTGAGGGAGGAGGCGGTGAGGCATCTGTTGCATCTGACGTAATTGTTGCAATCGGTAGTCCTGCAGACGACTCGCGCATTAACACCAGAGACGTTCTGGTACATTGGGTTGCATATCCCATGGATTTAGTGAATCACTTTGAGGTACGACTAGATGCAGAAGCTTGGATAGATACCGGATTGAATACTACCTTTGTCTTCTGTAACGTATCTGAGGGTGAGCATGCCGTTGCTGTGCGTGCCTACGACCTCAACGGTAGCTATGCCTACGATGTCACCTACTTCATAGTTGATCTTACCGCCCCATGGGTTGAGATCGTGCAGCCAGAAAACGGTAGCTCCATACACCACGACCACGTTACCGTAACCTGGGTGGCAGGCGACCCCGGGAGTAGCTGGATCGATCACTTTGAAGTACGCTGCGATACGAGCGACTGGATCTACGTTGGGCGCCGCCACAGCTACAAGTTTACCGACCTATCTTCTGGCTGGCACGTGTTCACGGTTCGCGCTTATGACCCTGCTGGCAACTACGCCGAAGACAGCGTCTGGGTCTACGTCAAACACCACCACTCCCCCGCACTCTACTACCTACCTCTCCTCACAGCACTTATCCCAGCTACAGCTTTCGTTATCGCTTACCGCCGTAAGCGCTTCTAGGTAAGAAAGAATTTTTAGACTCTATTTTGCAAATGTAGTGCTGCATTATTATCTGTTCTCGTACATCTCTCAACCAGTAAAGGTCTCGCGACAATAATTATTCTTACACGATCGTAAAGCTGGTTGCTATCTGAGAGTCGTGGTTCTGTTGCGCGTAAAATAAAAAAGCATTGATGCTAACATGATTTGATGTCTCGTCTAGCGGCAATGTTGCTGCTACTATTCTTATCGCTCACCACAGTCTCCTCTGCGCTTCTCTACAAAACACCCTCACCTACATTGGTACAGCAAGAAAGTAGATTTAATGCAGCAACTTACAACCAAAACTATACCTACTACTGGCTTCTTTCAAATGCACCTCATGCCCATTACGTGTGCATTTACGCTCCGGTAGGTGCTAAGGTGATCTTTAGTGGCACTAACAGCCAACCTGTGCTGCTCGATTTATCTCCAAGACAGCTCTATACCGCTGCTCTATCCGAGCTAGGTTATGAGGGTGAGTGGTTCTTTATGGAGATTTCTGCATCTTCTCCGATTCTCGTGGATGTAGCCGCCTATGGGTCATCTCTAGCTGGTTACTTTACAGGAACTGTACAACACTGGTTACCCACCGGACCGCTTCCAACTAGCGCAATTGTAAGGGTGGGTCGGGGAGCCTACGACGATTACATGGCCTTCTATGCGCCCGAGGAAACCGAATTACACCTAAGGTTGCTAACGCTATCAGGATCGGTTGTGGAAACAATCCTTACTGTCGACGGTTTAACTGCCTACTACGT
>QMWL02000043.1 GCA_003661605.2 archaeon | reverse complement strand
TCCTTGAGGGGCGCAATAACTCTAACGGTTTGTTCCGCGCTACTGCGTTGCGCTGTAAAGGTGGCGGATCTCCTCAACATATTGACGGATTTCAGCAAGCGTAGCTCGTCGTGCTTCGGCTCCTCGACTTGCCGCTTCAACTGCCTGATAGGCTTGATAGGCGGTTTGAAGGAGGAGAGAGAGGTCTGTGTAGATGGGTGCAAGAACGCCATACGGTGGTTCTAGGAATACTACATCTGGTGTCCCGCCTTCGAGAATGGCTTTGGCTTGCCACGCGAACGTGTAGGGGATCCGTACATCGATCCAGTTAGCGGCGGACACTATCTGACTCATAACGCGCTGGCGTTCTCTCTCCTCATCCCTGAGCAGCCCTATGAGCGTGCGGACAAACAGAACCCCCTCCCTCCACAGGCATACTCGAAGCCCTTCAAGCATCTCTGAAACCTCCTTCAACGTAGCCTCGTCACGGTTACTCCAGCCCTCGTACGTACGCTGGTAGGCGGAGACGAGGGTTTGAAGATCCTGATAGATCGCCTCCTCCTCGGGCAGAACCTCGAAGAGGCGCTGGAGCGAAGCTTTAACTCTGTTAAGGGCGTGGTAGAGCGGAATGCCTGATAGAACGGCGTACTTCACAGCAGATAGGAGTCGGTAGAAACTGTTGCAGAAGTCGAAGGTCGTTTCGTAGAGGAATGCAGCGCTCTCCGAAGCTTTCTGCGCCTCCCTAAGGTACCGGGGCTCACTCGTGTGCGCGAAAAGGAGTGCGTAGCCACGCTCCAGCCACAGGTATGTGGAGGCGCAAAGACGTGGATTATAGCGCTGCTGAACCCGTGCCACCTCTTCGAGAACATCGACTGCTTGCCGAAGCTTCTCAGAATCTTGGTGAAGCGTCGCAAGAACTAGCAGCATGGCGCCCTTGTTTTGCTGAGTGTCTACTGCAGTAACTTCGTCGCCGCACTGCTTCGCAAGCTCGATAGCGCGCTCAGCGTAAAACAGGGAGCGACGAGCTGCCTCCTCCGCTTGCTGAAAGTCGTACTCCGCGATCGCACCCAAACAGCCGCTTAGGTTCTCCGCTGCTACGGCTGCAATACGAGTCTGACCCGTCTTTGAGAGGATCTCAAAAGCTTGCTCTACGGCTTGTCTCGCCTCCTGAAGCAACCGTAGCACTTTGTGCCGCTCGAAGGTAAGGCTCGCGCGGTCGACCAGGACCTTACTGAGGTTCAGCAGGTTAAGACCTCGTCGTACCACCTGGTCCTCGGGTAGGAGTTCGAGCGCTTTGTAAATAGCGTCTGCGGAAGCGGAGAGGAGGCGGATGCGGGTGCTTGTACGCGGTGCGTAGAGGGCTTCATCTGCTATCGCTGTTGCGAGATTGCCCTGAAGAATGCTCAGCGCCAGGTTTTCACAAGCTGGTTTTAGCTTCCGTATGCTAGACCTACAGATCTCCTGCATGCGGCGGATGAGGGATATTTTATCCTGAAGCTGAACAGCGTGGGGAAGCTTCAGCCGCAGACAGATCGCGTGGTAGGTGGCTGCTCGCGCAGCGAAGAAGGGCGCTTGTGCAGCATCGAAGAGCTGCTCAGCACGCGTGAACGCCTCGTCCGCACGGTCTAAGTGCCTCCACTCAAAACGCCCAAGAACCAGGTATGCAAGCCCCTGTGCGAAGGCGGAGGCACCGCGCTCCAGTGTAAGCACCGCTTCTACAGGTTTCTCGAGCAAGGTGTGCAAACGCTTCACAAGCTCGCCATTGCACCAGAAAGCTGCTTCCGCGGTAGAGAGTAGCTCCAAGAAGGGCTTTGCTCGAACCTCAGGCGCTGCTTCCTGAAGTAGTCGAGCGACAGCGCGCGGGCCTTCGCGATACGCGTAGTACGACCAGAGGAGTGCAATGAGGTGTAGTAGCTTTGCCCGCCTACTTGCTTCTAGTGCACGTTGCCACGCTTGTTGCTTCTTCTTCGCGTCTACGAAAGGAAGCGCGTAAAAGAAAGCGTAGGCCGCAACCGAGGGTAGGTTGGCTTCCTCCGCCTCCTGCCCTACGCTAAGAAGTTGCTCAGCATCGGTTTCAAGAAGCGCTTGGGCAAACTTTCCGTAGATATCCTCTCGTGCTGTAAGCTCCCTTAAAGCTTGGAGAGCCCGTGTCGACGAATCGGTAGTAAGAAACAGGTGGAGGTGTGTGGACGCCTCCACGAAAGAGTGTCTCATGGAGTTAAAAGCGCTTACTAAACCTATCCTCGCCTTCTTCTACATATGAGCGTTACATAAAAACGCGAGGCTGCTGCTATAGCTGCTTAGCCTGATACGCGGTTCCCACAGTAGGGGCAGAAGGCGACGCCGGGTGGAACCTGTTTACCACAGTGCGGACAGTACTGCGCCGACGGTGCTGGTGGGGGTGCTGCGAGCGAAGCCCCGCAAGTGGGACAGAAGGCCGATCCTTCAGGTACTACACTACCGCACTGAGGACAGGTTCTAGCTGCAGGTGCTGCACCCGTAATCTGTGCTCCACAAACTGGGCAAAACGCTGCCTCTGGACTAACAGGGCTTCCACAGTTGGGGCATGTGGCTGTAGGTCGTGCAGGAGCTGCGGTCGTAGGAAGCTGTTCAAACTTGTGCAGTGTATACGCTACCATAAGCCAGCCTACGATGAGGAGGAACACACCAACACCCGGCGACCATCCGGTATCGAGACCTACCATATCCTCCATAGCGGAGGCAAGCGAACTGGTGAAGCGCAGTCCGTCTATTAGCGCGATGATCGCTAGGATGGAAACTGCAAACATGAGCGTTCTAAACGATACGGAGACTGGCAACGCCTCTCCTCTGAGCCGCACCCATCCCGCATACAGAGAGAACAGCCCTACAAGCCCCGCTAGCGGCAGCATATACATCCCATACGCAGGCGTGATCCCTCCATTCTCCTCCTCACTCCAATCACCTGAAGTCATCGAGTCCGTCGTCTCCGTATCTACTTGCCCGTAGATCTTCGCCTTAATCTTACTGTCTGTAAACGGGCGTAGCTCTACCATAAGGTAGTCTCCACCGCCTAAATCCATCTTCACACGCGTAAACGTAACCCCCATCGTTACAAAGAGTAGTAGTGTCCCTATCAGCGCTATCAGCAAAAGCATCTGCGGCGAAGGCCCGTGTCCTACCAGACTCATCTTCCGCGTTCAGATACTCTTTTTAAAACTATCTTTTAATAAACTTTTCTTCCGACCAAATTATATAAATATTCTCCACCAAACTCCCCGCTCCACAATCGGATGCATCTCAGGACTCATCTCTAGCCTGATCACCACCGATCAGCCGACTCGGTTAGACATCATCGTCCCGACTGCCATCTCTACCACATAGAACTTAAAAACTCGCACGCTTTTCTTTGTGATGAGGGCAAGCGCTTTTCTCTTACTCTTTCTCATCGTTCTTTTCCCTGTACCGCGAAGCGTAGCTACTGCACAAAACACGTACTCTGTACACCAGATTCCGATCAGAAAGCCTCAATGCATTCGTGAAATCCAGTTACTCTGTATGGAATACCAAGCCCTTAGCACCCTTGGCGTGTTTATGATTGAGAAGGACGCTGTGGATGCCATCGGCGTGCCCGTACCTATCGGCGTAGTTCTAGAATATCCCCATCCTACAAAGGCATGCTACATGGTGCTCAAGGAGCGCGCTATAAGCATCCTTCTCTTCAACATCCACCGTTATCCCTTCAACTATAAATCAGGCGATCAAGAAGACACATATGCTAAAGCTCTACGGCGCGCTATAGCTTATCTAATCAATTATACACAACTATTAAGCGGTATTCCTCCCTCCTACGCTTCTCTCGCTTCTAACTTTGTTCCTACTTGGGTAGATGACTTCCTAAATCGGTTTATCAAAAGCCACTTCGAATACAATCTCTCCTATGCCCACACGATCCTTCAGTCAGCTGGCTTCGAGGACTCTGACGGGAATCGCATTCTAAACGATCCACGCACAGGGGATAACCTTCCTATCCTCCGCCTCTACTATTCCTACTCGGACTCCGTCCTTGAGAGGATTGCATTTCAGATCGCAGATTCTTGTGAAAGAGAAGGCATCCCCTTAACTCCTTATCCAATACCTCCCACTCACCTGCTCTCAAAGCTGAGGGAGAGAGATTTCGATGTTTGTCTACTGGCTTGGGACATTAAAAGTCCGTACCCCTTGTGGTTCTACGAAACCTTCGGACCAACTGGTCTTGTGGGTCTTGATCATCCTAGGTTAAATCAGCTGCTACAAGAAATGCTGCAATTACCATACCCAGACTGCTGTACTTCGATTTGCGATGCACATAAAGTAATCTTCGACATTGTCCCCTGTATTCCCATCTGCTTCTTGTCTCACGTATATGTCTACAGGAAGGATTGGGAGAACCTAACGTGGTCAGAAGACGGAATAGCCAACCTGTGGACCTACCTTAGTGCAGTACGCACTAACCACACTGTCTTCCGCGTCCTCCTGCCCAGTACCCCAGAGCCGAACCCTTGGTTTGCTACGACCATAAACGATCAAGCCTTACTCTCTGCGGTCTTTCTACGTGCTTGCTACCCTCACTCTGAGTATCAGCTTGCTTCTTTGGCAACTGAGGTTCTCCTCGAGCACGAGGACGGCGCGCTAGTTGTTACGATCAACTTCCGTAAAGGACTGATGTTTCACGATGGTACGCCAATTACTGCCGTTCACTACGCGCGCGCCATCGACTACCTCCGCCGCTTCTCAGATACAATTTTTGCAGGAGAGGTTTGGAAGCTAGCCAAGTTCGAGCGTTACACGCTGCTTAACCGGTACTCTATACGCCTACGGTTCAACACCGCTTCAAGCGCTTTAGCGCTACAGGCAATTAGCTGCGTCCCCATCGTTCCAGGGCATCTCTGGTGGCTTGATTGGCCCAACTGTACGCAACCACGTCCTGCTACCAATCCACAACTTGCTCTCGTAGATCTTCTCTGTGGGTCAGGACCCTTCGTTGTACAGAAGTGGACTGCCGATCAGATCGTCTTACAGTATAACGACGCCTATCAGCATGTATCCGTTGACGAGCTTGCCCCACCCTCCCTTGTATGGAACGTAACCGAACCTCAGGGTCCAACTCACTACGACTCGGTTAAAGCTGCAAAGGAAGAAGCCGAATCTTGCATTAAGGAGCTAATGTACCTTAGTTGGATTTACTCTATCGCCTCCGTTGCGATGGGATGCCTCTTTATTGCAGTGGTTGCGGTAGTGGTTTCACGGCGACGGTAGGCGTTTTTCTAGCGCCTCAGTGCGGGAACCCGGCCCTCCCTCACTACTCGGGCGGAGGTTCAGTCCTCATCGGCGGAGGCTCAGCGTGAGATGGGGACCATCTTCACTCTTCAGCTGACCGTCTCGCCTTCGTCATAGCCTCAAGAATAGCAGAGGATAGCTACTGATAAGCGTTCCGCGGCTCTTGAGACCCCGGCACTCTTCATCCGAGTGTCGAGGCCAGTGATCGCTCAGTCATCGCCGCATCGGCGTGGCGCTGGTACAGTATTAAGCTTCCTCTCCGACGGGCTCTGACCGGGAACCTTCTCCCACTACTCAGGCGGTCGTCGTATAGTCATTGCCCTGTTTCCGGGGGCTCAGGGGTCGGGACATTCGTTCATCCCGTACTAGATCACTCTCCCAGCCGTAACCCTTCATCGCCCATTACCGATGAAATGCAGTACTTCGATATAGAGTTAGCGGGCTCCCCTGAGGTGCATTTCACCACCCATCAGCGACTCTCTTTTCGGTCATCGCCCGCCGTAACACGGTGACGAACTCGCTCCTAACGGTTCGTCGGTGCTGTAGTAGATGCGCTTAGCCTCCTGAATGGCTTGAGGGATGTAGTCGAGGAGGTCGGCGGGGAGCAGATGCTCGCCCAGCTCTTCCGCAGCACACTCTCCTGCTAAGCCGGTTGCAAAAGCTGCTGCACAAGCCGCTTCGAAGGACGGGGTTTTCCAGGCGAGAAAGGCAGCAATGATGCCACTAAGTACGTCTCCTGTGCCTCCAACCGTCATAGCGGGGCACCCAGTTACGTTAACGCGAACGCGCTCACCGTCGCTGATGATGTCGTGCGCGGACTTTAAGAGGATAGTCGTTCCTAGCTGACCCGCCCACTTCTGTACAATGTCGCAGCGTTGCCGCCACTCCTTATCTGGTGGCAGCTCCTCCCCGGTGAGTGCGCGAAACTCCGCTGCATGCGGTGTTAGAACACCTGTCAGATCCTCGACTACGCTTCGATCCTTTGCAAGGTGTTTGAGCGCATCCGCATCCACCACGGTCGGCTTCCCTCCCTTAGCGAGTTCGCGTAGCAGCACTAGTACCAACTGCTCAGTCTCTCCCGCCAGTCCGAGCCCCTGTCCCACAACTACTGCATCGACACGCTTCGCC
>QMWL02000042.1 GCA_003661605.2 archaeon | reverse complement strand
TAGCTGGTTGTCAGAGTACTTTGATACGTTAGCAACGAACATGACCTCGGAATTACTGGGTATGGAGAGTGCTCCAAGACCACCGGATAGACCAGACTCTAGACCCCAACCAGATCCTTTTTCTCTCCACATGTATATAGGTTCGAGGACAGGGGGTCCGCCGCTGTATTCGATTAACTCGATGTCATCGATCCACCAGCCATCTGCAATAATCCGCGAGTCGAAGAGTACATAAAATTGGATGAGGGCATAGTAGCCACGGTTGCAGTACTCCTCGGGAATGGGGAACCATATGCCGGACCAATTCATCTTCGACCCGCTGTAAAGACGCTCAACCCAGCCGATGACATCCCATGCTTCAAGGTCGAATATACCGATAGCGATCATCGCGTAGTCGCATGCATGTTCGAGCGGTAGGATGTTGAATAGATAGAAAGCACCGAAGGCCCACACGGCGTAGTAGCCTGCTTCCTCAAGTTGAGGCCAGTCCTCGCCTTTTTGATATCCTGACCACCAGCTGTGGTAGGGGCTGTGGTAGGTGTCGGATACGCGGAACCAGCAAGCATTAGGATCTAGGCCGAACTCCTCCAGAGTGATGACGGTAAAGGGTACCCCGCCTTCCGCGTTATCCCTGAATAGCGTCCTTCGTATTCGGAACGGGAAGATACCGATTTCATCGATGTATACGCCGAACCTAGCGTAGGGTGATTCGCCGAATATTACGCGGAAGCGTATCTGTATGGTTTTGCCGAGATAGTCGCTCAGGTCGTAGACGTACTGATCCCACATCATGCTTTCACCCCAGAGTAGATCGAGAGCGATCCATGTCTTGCCACCATCATCTGATATCTCTACGTAGCACATGTCGTCACCATATCCGGTTAGGGATGTAGCAAGCGCGTAAGCGGCGTAGAAGGACAGTACGCAGGGTTGGTCGGGGGGGAGGTCAATGGGTCGACTGATTAGCAGGTATTCCGCGCTTCTGGAGACCCCTGAGAACCAGCAGCCTTGCCCCATAAAGGCGCGGTCGTGGGTGATCTGCCACCCTCCTAGGGAGAGCCAGAACCCGCTAGCTTGATCGCAGGGATCGTAGAATATGGGTGTGTACGCATTGACGAAGTTGAGGCTACTTCCCTCGCTGACCGGGAACATGCGTACGATATCTACGCTAACCGATGCGCCGCAGGCAAACCTATCGAAAGCAGCGATGATCAACTTGACTTTACCTCGCTTCACAGGCACATCTACGTAGGCAAAGCCCTCACTATACTGGATCGGAATTTGCTCGTTGTCAACTAGAGCGTATACAAGGAAGGGAGTGTCGGGAATTTGAGTGCCATCTTCCCTCATTATCACGTCGGTATCAGTTATCCGTGCTACAACGCGAACAGTGTCTGAGGAAGTGTAGATCACACCGTTTTCGGTAGGGGTTAGGATCTCTATCTGCGGGGGATGGTTGTCTACAGGTGGCCAGATTTCGAAAGCAGGATCTCCAGCTAGCGCAAGCTCTAAGATGATTCGACGCTCATAGTCGTTAGGCCAGGAGGTTCTCCACAGCTCGCTAGTGAATATCTCGAACGTGGAGTAGCCCCAGCCGCCCCAGAGGTAGAGGATTTTAGAACCGAAAAGCATAGCGCCAACACGAGACATTCCGGTTCGCCAACGGTATTTATGGAAAAGCGCACATAAGCCTGTACTTAATCCTGCAAGTAGACCACCACCCATCAATAGAGTTCCGTTGATGTTACCAAGGGGTAGACCAAGCCCTTCTCGGGTGTTTGCTACATAAGCAATAGCTCCGCGTGGCGCACGGGCATATGCTTCAAAGATGCTTTCCTTTTCAAACACTCCAGCGAAGCCAGCAGTCCCGACTTCTAGCGCGTCGAACGCGCCATTGAGACAAGCCATAGCGAAGATTACGGGAAGGTACCTGTTTTGAGCACCGTACGCTGTACTAACCGTGTCAAAGGCACGCCGCTCTTCAGGCTCTCCAGGTAGACCGTGTCTCCAGACAGCACCTATCGATCCGTGGGATACGGTAGTACATATAGCGATGTCGTATTCCTCAAGAGCGGTAGAGAAGGCTTCGAGGGTTAGATTTTCCTCTGTAAGACCTAGATACTGAAGCTTGGGATCTTGGGATAACGCTACTTCAACAAGGAACACATCTGTGTTTGTTTCGTTAAGACGGTGGTACTTGACGAAGCTGTATCGGTAGGGCAGGTCCTTGTAGAAGAGAGAGAGGTGGTAGACGACCCAGGCGCCATCGTTATCGGTGTGGAACCAGGTTTCTTCTCTAGTCCAGAGAATGGCTCCTCCCCATAGTCGAGTGAAGGAGATATTGTATGCGCGCATGGTCTCATACATTAGCCGCATCTTGTTGGCATAATTCCACGCTTGTTTGCGAGCATCTGTAAGGGATTCGTTAAGGCTTGTGATGGGGATACGCCCGATATAGATATCATATAGGTAGTCGGTTTCTTCAACGCCTAAATCGCAGTCGAAGGCCTGTTCCCCGAAGATGTAGTCGTTGTCGAGGTCCCAGTTGTGGTCTAGACCGGCGAAGTAATCATCGGTTGGAATCTCCTGAGGAGGTCGGGGAAGGATGCTGCTTACGAAGTCGTACGTTCTGTAGTATCGCGCTCCTTCTACAGGGAGGTCTTCGATCGAACCATAGCTGACCTTATTTCCGTAAATGTCAGCGTCAAAGGCGGGCAGCGCGTAGCGAATCCCCCATGTGTTGAGCGCGTCGGCGAGGAAGTTGTGAACTCTCTCCATAAGATCGCGACCTATATATGACTGATTGATCCACTCTAAAGTTACCACAACGGCTTCAAACGTGGTATTGTGGAAGAACTGTTCACGCGCTTCAATAGTTTGAGCTAGATCCTCCATTGCACGAACGATCTCGGTATCATTTGGGCATATGATGACGTAGTCGGCGTGGGATAGCGTTGGATAGGCTGTCCTTAGGGAGAAGCCCGGTTTGCGTGAGGTTGGTCGCTCTACCTTTGCACGCCATTCGGTTGCTTGCTCGTAGTTAGCAAGAACGAGATGCGCAAGGAAATCGAACTCATCCGGCGGTGCTTGAGAGAAGGGTAGGGGTGTGTAGGATATGGAGCTACTTTGCTCGCAGAACACTGCGATCTCCATAGACCTGTGAACAATTAGCTCCTGTCGACTAGGCGAGTACTGTAGGGGGAAGACGGCAACGGATACAACGCGGTAGTAGCGGAAGAAGCCGTAGAGCTCGATGTTTGCAAGCTCGTTTGGGAAGGGATCGGGTGGCTCAAGCTTAGGCACGGAGATTGGTTCTCCTGTATCGAGTATGCAAGGAGCAACACCCGTAGCAAGTGGTTCATGTAAAGAGATGCGCTCAACCTCATCGTAGACTACCTTTACAGATATAGGAACAGCGTTTGGGGGGAGTCCAAGCCACACGCGTTTGAAAGGCAGTATTGGGAGCCCAGGTTTTATTATGTATGGACTATCTGACAGGACGGGAACGAGTCCATCGTTCAGCTTCATGAAGTCGATATGAGGTATCTCAATTCGGTGGTAGATTGGTCTGATCGGCTTAACGACCCTATGAGAGGATGTTGGAAGACCGTTCTTTGGTGGAGATGCTTCTGCTGATCGCGACCTAGGCGAAGGAGGTAGTGCAGCCACGACGGGGGTGGGTACTGATGAGAGCACGAGTAACGTGGCTATGAAAAGTGCAAGTACGCTAAGGGTTTCCCTACTCATACAAAGTGGGGCTTGCTACAGTCCTAATAGCTGTTGCTCGCAAGAGTTTTCTCTTTCATCAAATTGGGGTGGCTTTGGACCATGGGTACCGTGTGGTCCTGACAGCGGATCGAACGCTGATGAGCAACTATGGTGGAGGCGTTTTCTACGGATTCCTTACTACGGGACCTATTCGCGGGTTTATCCCCCCCTCCCTGCTCATGACCTTTGTCGCACGCCCTGTAAAACGGGATCGACGGGGCGGCGCCCTGCTTGCACCTCACGGTCTCCGAAGAATTGAAGCAGCGCTTATCGAATCAGGTGTTGTCGGAGAAGAGGAGCTTATTGTTGCACGTCCGGAGGATTTGAGAAGCGTAATTGGAACAGAAACGCGGGTTATCGGGATTTCCGCTATCGATCCACTGGGTAAGGGGCCCGCATCGACCACGTTTTCTGGAGAATATGGGGTCGTACATGCGCCTTCAATAACAACGCACTTCTTTAGAAAACTAGTTACTAGCGACGAGGTACAGCAAGCACGGCGGCGTGGGGCATTTGTTGTAGTGGGGGGTCCCGGTGCTTGGCAGATTACCGAGAACGATATGCGAAAGCTGGGTATTGACATAGTTGTGGATGGAGAAGGAGAACTTTTAGTGCCGGAGCTTTTCCGACAGATTCTTGAGGGAAATCCACCGCCGACTCCTACGATTTTAAGAACGCGGTACGACCAAGTTCCGTCGCCTGAGCAAATACCTCGTCTTCGTGGAGGTACAGTAGGAGGTATTGTCGAAGTGTCGAGGGGGTGTGGGCGGGGGTGCCGCTTTTGCTCACCGACCTTACGCCGTTTACGGCACCGCCCTATCGAGGACATATTGTACGATGTTAAAGTCAATGTTCACGCAGGACAGACGAGCATTGTTCTACACGCAGAGGATGTGTTGCGATATGGCGTAACATCAGGGTATCATGTAGAACACGATAAGGTAGTTGAGCTTGTGCGAAGAGTTGCGGGGACCCCAGGTGTTGAAGCGGTCTGCTTTAGCCATGCAGCCCTCGCCCCAATAGCAGCAAGTCCGCGAACTGTTGAGGAAATCTCGGAGATCTTAAACCTCGGGGAGGATCGGTTCTTGGGCTTTCAAACGGGTATTGAGACAGGCAGCCCAAGGCTCATTGCGAAGTTTATGAACAAAAAGCCAGCTCCCTTTAAGGCTGAAGAGTGGCCAGATGTCGTAGAACAAGCCTTCGGCGTATGCGTGGACAACTACTGGGTCCCCTGTGGAACGCTAATCATAAACCTTCCGGGAGAAACTGCAGAAGATATCATCGCTACGATAGAGCTGCTCGACCGCCTGAAGCCGTACCCCGGTTTTATCGTTCCTCTCCTCTTCGTCCCCTACGTGAACATACCAGGATATAAGGCGATGCGAATTCGCGAAGACGCAGCATGGTATCACTGGGAGTTATTTAGGAAGGTTTTCGAGTACGATTTTCGGTGGATGTCACGCATTGCACGCATGTATACAAAGAAGCACAACTTCCTTGCTAAGATCTTTATTCGAGGGCTGATCTGGTTCCTCCTACACATCGCCAAACCGCTTGTCTATCGGCATATTGATCAGAGAATCGCTGAGTTGAAGCCTCAGGAAGTCCCAACTCAAATCACATCAGAAACAGCAGCTGTTGCAGGTGCTTAGTGCGTAGCTTTCTCCTCCTACTAATCGCTACGGTGGCGACGCTTACGGGGTATTTGCTTCTCGCCTTTTACGAAGTTTGGATTGGTGGAGGAGTTTGGGGAGCGGAACTGATTGAGGCGCTTATTCACGTGGGGGTTCTACTCGGTGTAGGCGGTCCCATATTTCTGATAGGTTACAGCTACGGTTCGCGGATGAAACTACCGCCGAAGGGTCACCTTCTCGGAGACGTAGAGAGGGGAGTTCCGCGACGCCCCTTTCGAGAGCTTGTTCGTGCAGTACTGCGGGGGTTGCTGCTCGGCTGTTTGCTTCTAGCTGCCTCAGGAATGATAGCAATCCTTGTAGTTGCTATTCTTGAACCGCGCATTCGGATGCCACCTAGCTGGGGTTACACCGTGCCTAGAACCGTAGAGGAGGGTGTTGTCTTGGGGTTTGCGATGGCATTAGCAGGACCTCCTCTAGAGGAGCTGATGTTTAGAGTGGGGATTGTCGGGCTTATTGCCTACCTGTATAGGGAGCGTGAGGCAAGCATAAGGATAGCAGAGGTTGTAAGCGGATGGTGCTTTGGACTAGCACACATGCTTCCTCCATTACTTGCCGGATACACTTGGTTTGGAGTTGCACGCGGCATAGTGTCGTTTGTAGCTGGTATACTCCTCGCCTTCGTCTACACGCGGTGGGGGTTGGAAGAGGCATGGGTAGCACATGGTACAAACAACTTCGTTGTAGCTGTGCTTTCTGCGGTACTAGGCTAGAGAAGCCCTAGCTCGCGGCGTCTATCTATGATTTCGGAGGCACCGGGTCCTGTTCCGATCAGCGTAACTGGGACTTTAAGCTCGTTTTCGATGCGTTCAACGAACTGCTTTGCTTCAGGAGGTAGTTGCTCGAAGGAGGTAGCACCACGAGCTGCAGGAAACAGGATGTCGATCTTGGTCAGCGCTATCTGTGTTGGTGTATTCAGTAAAACAGCGCGTTTAGCTAGCTTGAAGCTAAAGGGTGCGGCTCTACGCTTTCGACCAGTACCAGCAGCGATTTCGAACCAGCCGCGCCTTTTGGCCTCCTCCTCGCTAATTTCCTCT
>QMWL02000041.1 GCA_003661605.2 archaeon | reverse complement strand
CTTTCCATCGAATTGCCGTGTACTGATGAAGATCACAGTAGCGCGGAACGGCACTTTGTCGTAGCCAGCAATCTTGCTGAGGACCTTGGTTAGGAGGGGGAGGTTAGCGGTTGTAAGCGTATGACGACCGGGTCCAAACACATCATACACTTTGCCATCGCGCATG
Source organism: archaeon (assembly GCA_003661605.2). Classification (GTDB taxonomy): domain Archaea; phylum Thermoproteota; class QMWL01; order QMWL01; family QMWL01; genus QMWL01. The sequence continues at coordinate 6,430 of QMWL02000041.1, read as the reverse complement.
AAGATAGCAACTTCGTACTCGTGTACGATCAGCTGGCTTCCCCACTCGATCTCCTCGCTCGGATACTTCCAAACGATGTCGTCCTCGCCTGGATTAACCCACTCAATGACTTTCGGCATCTTAACTCACCCCCAGCAGTATTCGCGTGCGGTTTTCAAGTGTTTGCTCAACTGTGTCAAGCAGCTCGTTGAGACGCTGAGCCGCGTTCTGCGGATTAGACGCTAGCTGTGTAGCTTGCTCCACTAGCTGCTTACCAGTTTCCACAAGCTGGAGGTCTGCCTCTAGTACTTTCTCTAACGTATCTTCCACTACTTTAATGCGGTCAAAGTAGCCGCTGTATCCCGCCTCCGCATGTCGTACACGCTCCGCTACCGTTAGCATACGCTTTCGCAAGCTGTCTACTAGAGGCAGCAGGTCTGGGCTAGTACGCACAACCTGAGGCATAGCTTGCTCAACTCTTTGTCGAGCGTTGTCGATTAGAGAAGCGACGTGCCTTCTGACAAGGAGATCGTCTTCTCGGATAAGCTCCTTTTGCTTATATCCGTGAAAGCCGGGAAGGATTAGCTCGAGGCGTTCAAGTAGCCGAAGGACTTTACTCATCGTACTCTACGCGAGCAGCCGTACAAAAAACTTGCGACAAAACCCGCGCGATAGAGGGACTCGTGTTCTACTTACGGTAGAGTGCTCTAAAGAAGGGAGACTGTAGCTTTTCTTCGAGTTCGAAGACTTCAGAGCTCCGCGCTTTACGTCGCGCCCCTCTCACAAGCAATGGGATGGCAGCAACACCGCCAGTTATCAATCCGGTTATCACGGTGTAGATGGTATTCATCAGGAGGGCGAGGATGCCGCCGATAATACCGCCAGCGGCGAGGAATGCGATAGCGAGACCGATTTGAATTGCTCGCGCAACGCTAGTTTGAGGGTACTCCGCTAGTATGACACGACCATCTGCTCCATCAACATAGGCTTCGTAGCTCCTGTCCTGATATCTGTAGGTAAGGTACCAGATTGGATAGTGTACTAATCCTCGGTACTCGATGTGAAGTTCTTCGCTACGGACTCTAAACTTTCGTGCGTTAGCACGTGCCTCGTCCCGGAGAGCCCTTATGAGTGCATCTCGTACACGTTTATGGGCTTCTTCTCGGTCGAAGACAGGTTCGTGGAAAACGCCCTTTCGCTTAACTGATTCTTCGAAGAAGCGGCGTCCGCGTACAGCGAAGATGTGGTTGCGAAGCACATCGAACATTCGGTTTCTGCGCATTGCGATAAGAGGGCAGAAGATGCCTTCCTCAGCGTAGGTTACGCGCCTATCTGGATCTTCGACCTCAAGCCTTCCCTTAACATGGAAGAAGTAGATGGGAACGTAGTGGAGTTCGCGCTTCTCAAGACTGCTACTTGCTTCAACATCGCTTGGAACACCGTATTCGCGGCGAACGAAATTCATCAGAGATCGGTAGGGGTCTAGGGAGGTCGTGGGGAAGTAAAAGTGGTCAACGGCGGCTGCTTCGACTTCGCCTGGAGCTTTTACAGTAAGTGTAAGAGCGCAGTAGGGGCAGGTGGTAGTTTTGACGGTATCAGGGACTTCGAACTCTGCTCCACAGTAAGTGCAACGGACCTTCATTTTGTCCGCTCGATAACCGTTCCTCTAGCAGCCTGCACTCGCTTCCGGTAGAGGCGTTCGACACGCGCGCCCTTTACGATCAGATAGCTTAAGAAGGGTGCGGCGATCGTAAGGAAGGTGAAGATGGCAGCAGGAACGCTGATGCTTTCTCCGATTCGAAGGTTGTAGGCGATTACACCGCCTAAGAAGGAGGATATGGCGATTAGACCGAAGACGCCTAGCGTGTAGAGCGCGCGGTGAAGACCAGTAACGGGTTCAGAAGCGGCGACGCGTGCACCATCCCAGCCTGCAAGAGCCATACGGAAGGTTCCCTCTCCGTATCGGTAGTAAGCCAGCCAGACGGGGATGAGGTAGAGCTTAGGCTGCTCTGTGAGAGAGGCGTAGACGCGGAAGTAGGTTACTTCACGGTGCGCGTAGTTGGAGCGTACGATGTCGGCAACGTCCTCACACATTCGCTCACGAACCTCGGAAACATCTACCTCGGTGTTCAGAACCTTGAGCTTTACACGCTCCCATTTTTCTTGAGGAAACTCTGTAAGAGGCTGTGATTTCGCGCGTTCGCGGGTTTTTAGAAAGTAGTAGATTGCATCGGTAATGCCGAAGGTTGCTGCAGCACGTCGAGCACAGAAGCCGATGCCCGATTGAAAAGAGATGTCCTCGCGCACTAGGCGCTTATACTCACGGTTATCACGACGTTCGCGAACGATGTACTCAACAACCCCGTCAACCATCACACGACCGATCCACGCAGGAACATAGAAGCCCTCGACTTCGAGAAGGTCGATTTTGCTCCGAAGTCTGCGAAGGTCCCTATCTGCCTCTACGGCTTTCCAAAACGCGCCTACAGCAGCGTCACGCCCGATCGACTCCACAATAAGCACTTCGTCAGGGTTGATTGTACTCCCGAGAATTCGAGGATAGCCGCAGTATTCGCAAATCGCGACAATAGTTTCAGGAGTTACTGTAAGAGGAGCCCCGCAACGCTGACAAACAAGCTCTGGAGTAGTGCTAGCCACGCTGAGTCAGTTTGAAGATTTAAGTGAGTTTCGTAGCAGTAACCGCGTTCAAGCGCTGATCGCTAAACCTAGGTGAGAAGCAGTATCATCAAGATTAGAGCTGTGAGGAACCCGCCTATGGGGATTAGGTGGAGGATGTTTGCTGCAAACCACCTCAGCATTCTCGAGGGACGCGGAGCTGTAATCTTGCGTCCATAGAGGGCTTCAAAGAAGGGATGGCGCAAGCTGCTCTCTAGTTCATAAACCTCGGAGGCAGTAGCCTTAGGACTTAGCCCTCGCACGAGAGGGTATAGAGCTGCAGCTATGCCGGACAGAAGACCAGAGAAGAAGGAGAGAACGTTCCTTAGTAGAAGTGCGAACAGAGATCCTATGAGGAGACTTAGAGTGATGAAGAAGGCGGCAAGCCAGAGTTCGGATACGCGTGCTAGAGCAGTTTGGGGATGCTCGGTGTAGATGACCCGGTTATCAGCACCATCGAGGTAGGCCTCGTAGCGCCTACCCTTGTACTTGTAGGTGAGTCGCCATATCGGGTAGTGAACTAGACCACGATAACGGATGTTGAAAACGCGCTCCTTTACCGAAAAGAGAAGCCCTACGTACTTTCGCGCCTCTTTCTTAAGCGCCTTTTCCAATGCGCGCCGTAGGCGCTTCTCTGCATCCTTGTGACTGAAAGCGGGTTCGTGGAAAACGCCCTCTCGCTTAATCGATTCTTCGAAAAAACGACGACCTCTTACCGCAAAGGTGTGATCGTAAAGGAGCTTCGCCAGCCGACCCTTCTTAAGAGCGATAAGCGGGCAGAACACCACCTCCTTTACTTCAACAGAGCGCCCACTGGGGTGTTTTACGCGCATGGTACCATGAAGGTGGAAGAAGTAGATGGGAACGTAGTGCAGTTCGCGTTGCACAAGTGTACTAGCTGCCTCTATATCAGGAGGTACACCGTACTCGTGTCGAAGGAAGTCCATTAGCGCGCGGAAGGGGTCTTGTTCTGCAGTAGGAAAGTAGTAGTGGTCAACGCCAGCATCCTCAGCCTCACCTGACGCCCCTATCCTAAGCGTAAGGGAACAGTAGGGGCATACTACCATGCTTACTTGATCAGGAGCCTCAAACTCAGCCCCGCACTGTGTACAGCGAACTTTCATGGCTTACCAAGCAACGGTTCCTCTCGCCGTAGGGACTTCTTTGCGGTAGAGGTGCTCGATCCGAGTTCCGCCCACGGTTGCACGACCGAGAATATAGGCGAGGGAGAACAGAATGAAGAGAAGGGCACCGAGGATAGCGACTTGCAAGTGGAGGAAGCTTCCCAGAAAGGAAGCAGCGACGATTGCTCCAGAAACACCAGCCACGTAAACCGCACGGCGTAAGAGCAAAACAGGTTCAGATGCTGCAACACGACAGCCATCCCAGCCTGCAAGAGCCATTCGGTAGACACCAGAGCCAACGCGGTAGTAGATAATCCATAGAGGAAGGAAATAGAGGCGGGGTTCCTGCATGAACATCGACCTAGCGTCAAAAAACACGACAGTTTTTGTCCCGTGCTTATGGCGTGCAAGGTCTATCGCGTCTTCTAGCATACGATCTTTAGCCTCACTTACATCAATCTCTGTATTAAGGACCTTGAGCTTCGTGCGCTCCCACTCTTCGGGAGATAGGTCTATGAGGCGCACAAATAGCTTCTCATCGAAGGTCTTCATAAAGTGGTAGATGACATCGGTTACAGCAAAGGCAGCTACAGCGCGACGAGCACAAAACCCGATGGGCGTTTCATACGCTATAGGCTCTGAGCGCCGTACTACGCGTTTGTCTTCTATTTCTAGATACTCACACACTCCTTCAACAGCAACAGAACCCACCCAGACGGGGATGTAGAACCCTTCTACGTCAACGATCTGCATACGCTTTCTAAAGCGTCGGAGGTCGAAGTCCTTCTCAACCTGATCCCAGAACTTGTGGATTATCTGATCTCGAGATAGAGATCTGATAAGATACATTTCCTCGAGGCGAGCAGTGCTAGCGATGATTCGAGGGTATCCACAGTACTCGCAGATCGAAACTATGGTCTCGGGGGTTATGGGAAGAGGTGCTCCACAACGCTCGCAAGTGAGGGCAGACAACAGGCAAGCAAAGATGAGGCGATTTGAATTTTATCTATAGTTTCCTCACTCGGATATACTTGGTTAGAGCTTCAAAGGGTTTGGGCTGACCCTTTTCAAGCTCCATTACCTCAGATCCACGAGCTTTAACATGCAGCGCACGTTTAAGAGGAGGAACTGCTCCAGCAACGCTAGCAATAGCTCCTGTTATGGTAGCAAGAGGGGCTTTTATGAGCAATCCTATTGCTATGCTTAGTGGAAGCCCGGTTGCCAAGAGGAGGAATGCAAGACCAAAACATGCAGCGCGTGCAGTAAGCGTTTGAGGGTATTCAGCAAGGATGATGCGTCCGTCAGCACCATCTACGAAAGCTTCGTAGCGACGCCACCGGTAACGGTATACGAGGCGCCATATTGGGTAGTGGACCAAGCCTCTGAATTCAACGCTCTTTACGGACTCTTCGATCGTATAATCGGGAACACATGCCCGTGCTTCGTCGCGAAGCGCGCTCATTAGTGCAGCTTCGACGATACGCTGAGCGTACGCTCGATCGAATTCGGGTTCATGATACACGCCTTTCTTTTTCACAGAGACATCGAAAAACCGCCGCCCACGTACGGCAAAGGGATATCCACGAAGGACTTCAACTAAACGACCTTTTCTGAGAGCTACAATCGGGTAGAATAGGACTTCTGTCGCGTGCGCTGAGTTTCCTTCGAAGTTAGCGACTCGCATGCAGCCTCTAACGTGGAAGAAGTATACGGGTATGTAGTGAAGTTCGCGTTTCTCGAGCGTGCTTGCAGCTTCGATATCTTCAGGAGCGCCGTACTCGCGGCTAACGAACTCCATCAAAGAGAGGAAGGGGTCTTTGGGAGCTACCGGGAAGTAATAGTGATCGACTTCTGCGGGTTGTACTTCCTCAGGCGACTTAATAGTGAGCGTAAGCCCACAGTAAGGGCAAGTGGTGGTTCTAACGGTGTTGGGGACTTCAAACTCCGCTCCGCAGTAGGTACAGCGGACTTTCATCCCATGCGCTCGAGAACGGTACCTCTAGCTGTTTTAACCCGTAGACGAACAGAGTACTCGGTTCGAGATCCGCGTACAGCCAGCTGACCTAGTTTTAGAACTGCAGTGTATATTGCAAAGAGTAGAGCGAGGAGGAAGAGAATGGTCTTTCCTCTTGAACGAGTTGAGGCAGAGTTAGAGAAGTTTAGGATTATGTAGTAAAGGGCTCCTCCGACGAAAGAGGCAGCAGCAGTAAGTCCTATCGCACTAAGGGTGTATTTCACACGGTGAGGAAGAGACATGGGTTCAGTTGCTGCTACGCGTTTTCCATCCCATCCCGCGAAGGCTGCTCGAAAACAGCCTCGCCTGCACCGATAGTGTACGACCCACATGGGGAGAAGGATAAGCATAGGCTCTTCTGTAAATGAGGCGTTTGCGCTAAAGTAGGAGAAGGTCTTCTTCTCCTCGTAAGCAGATCGAACGATGTCGATCGCGTCCTCGAGCATGCGCTCCCTTACCTCGGATCTATCAAGCTCCGTGCTGAGGACCTTGAGCTTCATGGTCTCCCACTCGTCTTTAGATATCTCCGTCAGAGGCTTAGAAAGCGGGCGAGATTGTAAGAAGTGGTAGATTACATCCATTACACCGAAGGTCATTACTGCTCGGCGCGCGCAAAATCCTACTCCTGTTGTAAAGG
>QMWL02000040.1 GCA_003661605.2 archaeon | reverse complement strand
CAAGGAGCGAGTGTCGTCTTCGAGCGCGACAAGCAGTCCTCGCGCATCGTTAAGCCGTGCCTCCTGTAAAGTACGCTCTCGTCGTGGATCGCCAATAACTGCGCTAATGTTACGTCGTGAAAGGCGACGGGCAGTCTGCTCTTCCTCTACTACGACGACAGTAGGGATCTTGTTGACACGTAGCTCTTCATACGCAACGGAGGTTTCGGCATTCCACCCCAAGATGACAACGTGATCGCGCATCTTACGCTCGCTACCGCCTAGCAACGTACGCCTCAAAACTTTGTCTAACTCGGTTTCAAGAAACAAGCTACCGAGCTGAGTAACTGCATACCCAAAGAGCGTAATCCCTCCTACAGCTAGCGACATAAACACCGCCTTCCCTACTGCCGTTGTAGGCGTGATATCGCCAAACCCCACAGTCGACAAGACGGTAACGGTCCAGTAAAGCGAGTCGTAGAGTGAAACGCCTTCAGTGAGGTGGAAAGCGAGCGTACCGTAGGCTACGAGGAGGGCGAGGAGGCCAAGTATGCGAAGGAGGCGTGTAACCCAGAGGGGCATAACCCCCCTATAACAAGGGTACTGATAAGCTATTCGCTGAACTACTGTAGTAGCGCTTCAACCACGTTCAACACCAGATGAAAAGCACCTACTTGGCGAGCAGCTTCTCGAGGTAGTTACGAATTGTAATCAGCCGACCACTTTTAACATGAGGATAAACTCCAACAATTCGCTTACGGCGATATACGATAAGAACCGGAACCTCACGCCCGATGTAGCAGCGATCCCCTCGTCGATTGTAGTAAATGCAGCGAATCGACACTCGATGCTGAAGCGCGAACCTTCGGATACGCCCATAAAGCCAACGGCGGCTCTGCTCCTTCCACTGCCGTGTATCCCGTATGCATATCTTTGCCCGATAACGTCGCTCTATTTGCCGTAAAAGCCACGTTATGTAACTAAAATCGAATTCAAAGCGAGGATGGGGTTTAATATCGGAATCGTAGTAAAGCACTAGTCGCACCACCTCCCGCAAAATTTGTAGTAAATAAAACAGTTGGTCTTTTTACTGCTTTTCGTCAATTCCTTATTTCAGATTAACTTTTTGCATAAAAAGCGGCTTCTAAGCGACCTTTAGCGCCTCTCCTTAGTTTTGAAACAGGCTTATACCATCGTTGCCGTCGCGCTCTAATCTGATGTAATCGTATCTGCTGCCTTGCTTCCTAATAGGAGGCTGCAACTTCGAGTACGTCTACGTTCTTTAAATCAGAGATGGGGTAAAGGCTTTTCAATTAGCGTAGAGCGTGGGATGTGGAGCGGGTTTCGTGGAGCCGATTCACAACTCTTCTTCAGGCTTGTGCGCGAGATGTACTTGTATCAGATTATCGTCCTAATGTAGTGGTTGGAGTATTGGGGGAGGGCGTGTTAGCGGCTTCTATTATCGCGAAGCTTCTCGCTGTAGAGGAGCTAGCCGTTCTCGCTGTCCGTCACCGAAGCCATATGCCACCCTATGAGGTCGTTCAAGAACCGCCGCGAGTAGAGGGATTAATGCCTGATGGACAGTATGTAGCGCAGCGACGGATCCTTCTGGTTGACGCGCTCGTGCGTAGTGGAAAAACGCTTCGAACGGCTGCAGACTGGCTTTACGAGCGAGGTGCTATTGAAGTACGTACGCTAGCGCCGATCGTTCTCGAGGAAGCGGACTACGAACCAGACTATTATGCGATGTGTATTCCAGGACCGGTACTCATGCCCTGGGACCTCCTCTACTAGCGCTAGAAAAGAACGAGGGCTGCGATCGCACACCCGAAGTGATCGATGGGCGGCGCTACGTGAGCGGAGCGTACTTGTTCGCTTTCTAACCGAAGTCGGCGTACACGTGCCATTTCCCGAAGCCGATTAAGTGCGCGCTGTTCAATGTCTGCAAGTGTACAGTGTCCATGTGATTCAGCAACCAGCCCGAAGCGATGACCTTCTGGCGTTGATCCAAATCCCCATGCGATAGCGGCGGCAGCGTGCTCTCCACCACTACAGTCCTCGCGTGCGAGAACGACGTAGACGATGGAACCAGGAGGTAAATCAGGTGGTGTAACCTCTTGAGCATCAGCAGGAAGTATCGAGGAAACTGGTACGAGGTTGTAGTTTCCAATGCCTGCAGCAAGTAGTGCCGCGTCGAATGCGTTAAGGCAGGAAACAGTGCTTATGCCCGCTCCAGTTACGACGAAGTAGCGTGTGGGCAGCATTTGCGCAGCGGTTAGGTGTGCTTGTTAAGGCTTTACACTCTTCAGGTAGCGTTTAGCAAACCGATAAACCGCGTCAAGCGAAGGCTTACGCCGTTTAGGATCGCTAACGTATACTGCTGCACAGAGGTTAGCGAAAGCAAGGCGTTCGGGAATCGTAAGACCTGCAAGATACCCCGCTATGTTTGCTGCGTTCCACACATCGCCCGCTCCTGTTGGATTACGCACCTCTACGGAAACCGTGCTCACTCGCGGACCTCCTCCAAGGTAGTAGGAGGCGGTGTAGTCGGTGGTATGAAGGTCGACGCGTATCGAGTAGAGGCGACTCAGCTGTTTTGCAGCGCGAACAGGGTCATCGACCCTTGTAAGCAAACGCGCTTCGTTCTCGTTTACACTGAGTACACCGAGTAAGCGGTGTTGGAAGACGCAATGCTTTAGCTGCTCTACATCAGAAAGACGGTGGCGAATATCTCCGAGGTCCGCGTACGTAATGCCTGTAGCCTCCTTGCACACCGCGTACAAGAGGTCCGTTCCCCTTTGATTGAGGTTCCAGTGTCCTACAAACACTAGATCCGCGTCTCGAATAAGCCTCCACTCCTCTTCTGACAGCCGCTCAGGGCCAAAGGCGGAGACAGGACCAGGGTCGCTGAGCATAACATTTACAGTACGTTTGCCCCACTTACCATCGAGGATGACGGATGTTGAAGCAGTACGACCGATGCGTATGCGAAGCATGTGGTTGGGAAAGTGTTGTTGAAGGAGCGAGTATCCTAGCGGGCTGGTTTCTGCAATGAGTATGGGGTGGAACCCTAGCTGTAGAAGTGCATGCGCAGTATTTGCTGCATTCCCTCCTATTACGTAAGTATGGGTGGTTGGAATGTTTCCACCACCCCACTCCGCTGTCTGCTGGATACGCTGTACCAACTCCTCGATATCTGTCGCCACTACGTGGTCGATATAGAAGTCAGGAAGTAGAACGACGCGCGCCTCTTGCGCTGCAGCACGAATGTACTCAAAGAGCGTGTCAAGGTCGTGGATAGCCTCTGCTGGAGTAAGCACCTGACGCCGTTAGAGCACGCTGTTTAACCTTACTCCTACAACCAGGTGCTCGCTATTCCTTACCAGAAGGCGGTGGATTAGCCAAACTTATACGCAGCCGTAGGGAGAGCGCGGATGCTTCCTGAAAAACGGGTGGCGTTAATCCGTCTCTCGGTCTTCTCTTCCGTTTTTACTGTCCTCGTATTTGTTGCAACTGTTTCGATCGTTGTAGCAACTCCCGCTACACGCGGGTTCTTCAACCTTGGTGAAACCATGGTGTATACTGCAGCGCTATTTACTCTTAATCCGCTCATAGCTACAGTAGCGGGAGGGCTGGGTTCTGCGCTCGCAGACCTCTACCTCGGATACGGACACTATGCACCGGGAACACTGGTCATTAAGGGAGTAGAGGGCTTACTGGTTGTGCTTCTTGTTCAGGCGTTTAAGCGCGTGGAACGATGGTGGCGACCTTTTCTCATAGGGATGACTGGTCTCGTTTCAGTGCTTATAGGTGTCTATGGTTGCGTCTTCTACAGCGGAGAGACAGTGCTAGCAGTAGCAGGGCGGGAGATCGTCTTTACTATACCGAAGGTGTTTTGGATAGGGCTTGCAGCTGCGCTCGCTGCCATTGTTCTGCTCATCGGGTTGCGTATCGATAATGCAGTAGGGTTCAAGTCCATCGCTCTTCTGCTTGCAGGACTGGAGATGGTTACTGGCTACTTCCTTTACCAGGTGCTTGTACTCGGCTACAGCGCACCAGTTGCCGCTACCGAAATTCCTGTGAATGTCGGACAGGCGTTGATCGGGCTTGCCGTAGCACTCCCTCTCGTCGAGGCGCTTCGCGGTATGGGCATCCGGCTTGCAGGAGAGTAATCGCATACCTGCAATCCTCCTGAACGACGTATGGGTTGGATATCAGAAAGAAACGTGGGTACTCCGCGGCATCTCTCTCTCCGTAAAGCAAGGTGAGGCGGTACTTCTGACTGGACCCAACGGTTCGGGCAAAACCACGCTTATCCGACTGCTTGCTTCGCTTATTCCGCACGTCTATCATGCTTACGTACGCGGTGAAGTCCGAGTGTGTGGCATAGACCCTATCGCTGATCCTGATACAGTTGTGCGGTCTGTAGGGTATGTGGGGCATGAGCCAGATGCTCAGATCCTCATGCCTACTGTGTTTGACGAAATAGCGTTCGCTCAGCTCCTTTCAGGAGTTCGCGAACCACGTGTAATTGAGCAACGTCTAACCGAGAGCCTTGCACGGGTAGAAGGTAGTGCTCTTAGGCAGCGCGCAACTCACGAGCTAAGTGGTGGTGAAATTGCTAAGGTCGTACTTGCTGCTAACTTAGCGCGTCAACCTCCACTACTGCTACTGGATGAGCCAACCGCCTTCTTAGACAAGGAGTCTACCGAAGCGTTCCTTCACACCCTCGCGACACTACGAGAAGCTGGACACACGCTTGTAATTGCGTCTCAGCATGTTCGCCTTTACCAGAAGCTGGTGGATCGGGTGATTTACATTGTAGATGGTAGGGTCGATAAGCGTGGAGAGCAGCGTACATCAGTAGTGAAGGAGCGTGAGCCGCCTGCGGTGAGACCTTGCGAAACACCTATGGAAGAGACGCCGATTGTAGCTGTTCGAAACGTCTGGTATCGGTACCCTCGAAGCTCGTCCTACGCATTACGAGGAGTAAGCCTACGTCTTCATGCAGGGCTCTATGTGGTCCTCGGTCCTAACGGTTCAGGAAAAACCACACTCCTCAAGCTGATTGCCGGCATCTACTCACCGACTAAAGGCTCGGTCCGCTCTCAAGGCTCACCCCTCTACCTCCCCCAAGACCCCCGCCTCTTCTTTACCCACGAGACGCTAAAGGCTGAGATAGAAGCAGTACACAAGTCCTTCGACAAAGAAGCTGGACGAGTGGTAGATCAAATGGGTCTTACCCCCTTTCTTACCACACCAGTACACCATCTAAGCTATGGGCTACAGCGACGTGCTGCGATAGCTGTTGGACTGCTAGGGGGGTTTAACCCCCTTCTCATCGACGAACCTACAGCGGGCGTAGATCCCTCTGGTGTCGAAGCGCTTCTCCAGATTCTTGCACGTATTCGGGAGCGTTGCATCGTTGTTGCTACCCACGATCAACAGCTTGTAGAACGGCTTGGTATCCCTACTGAGCGTCAAATCCGTATGGAGAACGGGCGGGTTCTTGTTTAGGTTTCTCGTTCGTGAAGTTGCAGCTTCGTCGGTTGTTCGATGGGAGTCTCTCGACAGGGTTCCTGCAACGGTGAAGATCATAGGGGTAGTAGCTGTAGTCGGTATAGCGGTGTGGGCACGATCTCCTCTAACGCTACTCGCGCTTCTCAGCTACCCACTTATCACGGCTTTTATTGCACGAGACCTGGAAGCCTATCTGCACGCTCTTAAGGCACCGCTGCTGCCAGTGCTTGCGATCGGTGGATTATCTCTGCTTTTTTCGCGGCTTACGATTGCTGATGTAGTGGCCGCTGTTGCGGTAATGCTTCGCATCTACGCCCTTGCCACCACCTTACTCGTCTTTATTGCAACAACGCACCCTCTTCAACTAGCACGCTTTCTCGAACGCTTTCACGCACCCTGCTGGCTTCTTCTCTCAACTATCCTTACCTGGCGGCTTATTCCCCACACTCTACGTGCAGCCGATGAAGCATACGCGGTTGCTCGGCTAAAAGGCGATCCGTTGTGGCGAGGGCTCGTAGCCACCGCATCTACTACGCTTCTACGAGCAAACAGCCAAGTCGAAGCACTCTACATCTATGGAACTGGCTTATCACGGCTAACGCTACAACCAATAGTACCGTCGGCAAACCGTCGAAACACGCTCCTTCACGTAATAGCGGTAGCGTGCTCCATCGTAGTGTGCGTACTCCTCGAGGTTTTCATCACACCCACAGTCTTTCAACTCTAAATAGCAGAGTAAGTAGTGTGTGAGTCGTTGAAAGCTCGCGCCTCTCAGTTTGCGCTCCTCTTCCTCCTTCTTCTCCTCTGCCTTACCCCCTTATTGTGGAATACTGTGCGGGGCGAGGAGAGCGTTAGCAAGGAGCTGTTTCAGATCCTAGAGTATACAGAGACGATCACACAGTGGGGGCGGGGATGGGGCTCCCCCTACCTCAATACTACAGCTGAGTGGGCGAAGGAAATCCTAGAAGCTGCAGACCTTGAAGTAGCGCTTCAGCCTGTTCGACAGCGTACTTGGGTTGCGGAATCGGCTACGGTAGTTGTAGGAGAGCAACGAATAGCGGGGTGGGCGTGGTGGGGGTCTCCCGCTGCATCTCAAGAGGGGCGTCTTGGGT
>QMWL02000039.1 GCA_003661605.2 archaeon | reverse complement strand
TTTGTACACAGAGTGTGATGAACGGGTTTTTAGCTTTAGGTGGTGCCCGGGGTGGGACTTGAACCCACGACCTTCCGGTCTTCAGCCGGACGCTCTCCCGCTGAGCTACCCGGGCTTGCCCTATCAGGTGTCTTCACCACCTGCATTTTAAGTATTTTCAGTGTTTCGGAGACTTAACCTCATACGCTATACGTGTACGCAGTAATCACTGAGATTGCAATCCACTAGTGGGCCCGCCCGGATTCGAACCGGGGACCACCGGGTTATGAGCCCGGCGCTCTGCCAGGCTGAGCTACGGGCCCTGTTCTATCAGGTGTTTTAGCGCGCTCATTTTTAGCTTTTTTCAGTACGTCCTCTAGGTACGGAAGATGAATGGTTTCTCTAGAAGGCTTTTTCTTTTAGTCTCCTTTGAGGCGTACGAGAAGAAAGAACGCGCCGATGATGATGAGAGTGATACCGTGGAACTGGAACATGCCTGGATAAGGCGTTACTGTAAGATCTGTAGTAACTGCGTGTAGGACGCCCACACCTCCTAGTAGCAGGATAAGTGCTAATGCGCGCACTAGCACGTCGATAGCCCGTGCCTCTTCTTTGCGCTTCGACATGGCTAGAGACCTAGTCGCTCAGGCAAGTACTGATCAACTATAAAGGTAAGTCCGTGTCGGCTAAATGCCTCAAGCTCGGTTTTTCGTTTCTTTCGTGTGAAAACCTGTAGCTCTCGCTTCCATGGATTACGCTGATAGCGTGGGTCTCGTTTAAGCTCATCCACGCGTTTCAGATCACGCGCAGTCAATCTTTCACTTGGAAGCTCGTAGCGTTCAATATCTGAGGCCCATACTCCACACCATTGTGCATCTGGTACTGCTAATCCTGGAATATGTGCTGATTGAGCAGACCCGGAGATTATCACCATAGCGATGTGCATCCCCCATGGATCAGCATCAGTAAATATGTAAACAGGTAGTCCTAACTCCTGGTTTAACCGCCGAAGTAGCAATCGTGTAGCTCGTGGAGGCTGCCCTGCTGTGTGTACGATTAACGCACGAAATCGTTCGTGGACGCGTTCCTCAACAAACCGTGTAAACATCGCACCTTTCTCTACGGCAATCACACGCTCTGCGCTAGTGTCCACAAATTCTGCTGTTGCGAGTGCAGGACCTATCATAACTCCATCCGGGTGAATGGTAAGGTTTAACTGCCGCCCTTCATAACCTGGCACTGTGTACTCAATGGTTAGATCGCCGAATATTGCAGAGCGTTCTTCGGGGAAAATGTGAAAATCTTCGCGAGCAGCACCGAGAAGCGCCTCAAGATCTGCGATAGTTTTGTCGCTCTCTCTCTGGCTCTTGAAGTCCACGCCCTCCTCAGCCATCGAGAGATAGTAAATGTCGCGAAGCGTACTGCTTTTCCCCTCCCTAATCAGCTGTTTAGCAATCTGTGCTATCCAAAGAAGCTGAGTTAGAGGCCGTAGATGTGTAACGACTCTGCTACTACGCCGTATCTTCTTTTTTCCCAGTACGTACTGTCGAAGTCTTGCGTCATACACAATGTTCGTGGTTGAGCGGCTAGGTATGTATAGCTCAGGAAACGAACCTTCTTCAATACTCCTACACAGTTGAAGACCAATCCGTTTAAGACGCGTGAGTACCCTACGTTCCTGTCTCCTTTTTTTGCTCACGAACCCCCCTTTGCAGCTTAGCTAATAGCACATTGATGGAAGGAACCTCGCGATCCGCGAGTGCAGCAGAGTACATTGCAATCTTCGGTAAGTATCGCTCAAAGAGGCTCAATCGCGCACGGTATCGCTCATATCGCCTTCTTCGTTCAAGATCCGATTTAAGCCGCCGCGCAGCCTCCTGAGTGGCTAGAACTAGCTCTCTCTCAATCTCAGGGCGATCGGCAACCGCCTCCTTACCTACAGATCGGTAAGGAATACGTGTTGAGCAAATGTGTGTAACGACTACGATAGGATCCGCATCGGGGTCTATCCCGTATCTACGCCAGTTTATGCGCTCAGAAACTACCTTCCATACAACGTCCGCTCCTTCGTCGTAAAGCAAAGGCATTTTGTTTGCAAAGCGAAGGATGCGAACTCCCTCACTCGGTATAGCGCCGCCATATGCTAGTGCAACTTCAACGATAAACGGATGTCCCTCGCAGGAGCTGGGTCGTCGCTGAACCGCATGTACATAATCTGGCTTTAACATGCGCTTCACACCCTCCTCTAACAACTGTGGTCCGATTGGTGAAAGACAGCGGCCATCTGGTGGCAAAAATCGCGGGTACGTACTCAGTACTTCGTAGAGCTGACGGAGGTCTTCATTTGTAAGGCTTCTAAGTGGCGTAGTAGGCGCCAGCTTCGGATTTCCGGTACGGAACTGTGCGTAGTCCAAAAGTTCTCTAGCAGTTCGATCTCCTACCCGTGAGAACGCGGTCTTCAGAAATCTAAGAAGCGTATAGCGCTTGAACCGACGGTATCTCTTGACCAACCTGCGTAAAGTCTCTAGGTCCACACCCGATGGATGCTGCTTTGTTACGCGTGGTGCTTCTGGAAGCATACTCGTTGTTCGAGGGAAGTGGTACACCCAACCATCAGGATCAACATAAGTCATAGTAGCATATGGTAGAATTATCGCTGTTCTACGCAAGTACTCTAGAATACGATAAGCTGCTCCTCGATACCATCCCTTTGTTACAACCTCGATTCCAAGACCCCGCCACCGCTGAGGATTTTCTGTAGCATCCGTATTCTCCACAACGGGAGTGTTCTGCTCGATGTCTATACGGACCCAGATGTGGAAGATTTTGTCACCACCTTGAGATGAAAACACATGCGCAGGACTCCCTGTAGTAATCTGCGCGTAGAGAATAGCCATCGTTCCACCTAGTCCGAACATCCCCCTTGTTTGCCGAAGTTGGTACTTACTGCTAATCAAAACGCTACCAAAGGCTTCAGCTAAACGTTTCTTCGGCACGCCAATGCCATTATCCACAACTCTAACCCGATAAATGCCCTCTCTTTCACCCTCCTTAACACGCTCTACTCTTATGAAAATAGTGGGGGGTATTTTATACGTATCACAAGCGTCAAGCGCGTTCTCAACAAGCTCTCTTACGGTTGAAAACAGCGCCCTACTTGGATTCGAGAACCCTGCTAGGTCCCGGTACCGGTAGAAGAACTCAGAGGGGCTTATCCGCTCGTAGCGTTCTCTCAGTACCTTTTTTCCCATAGGAGCATTCGCTCTCGTTTCTTACGACGACGCCAGCTAAAGAGGTACCGATACACAGTCGCATGCTGTCTACCCTGAAGTAGCATCCGAACTGCGTGCCGTGCTGCTTCGATATTCTCCGCTGTCCCTATAATCGCAACCTTGCCTCTATAAATAGACAGATACGTCTCCGTAACCTCCTCTATCAAACGCTTTGCTTTTCCCTTCTCACCAATAACTCGCCCTAACAGTCTTTCGTAATCTTTCTTCGAAATCCCCAGATCTCTCAACTCGATTACATCAAGAAAGTAATCGTCATCAAGCAAAGCATGCGCACGATCTGGAGAAAATCCTACGCTGATCGCTCTATCGACGTTAACTGCTTTCAGCAAATTTTCCACATTCTCCGAAGGTGCAATAATCCTCACCCTTCCAGTTTTGCTATCTACTTCAATCCGAACCCCTAGCAAACGCTCCAGAGATCGCTTATGCTTACCCTCCCGTCCTATGAGAACGCCAATACGATCTGGAGGAACAACTACCGTTTGCTCACAGAAATCAGTAGAGTTCTTACGCGCTTCCCCCGACAATTTCCTGTACGATCCTTTCTACATCAGCTTCCAACCCGTATACACGCTCAAACCACCTACATATATTTCGAACATCACGGTAAAGTAACTCCATAGCCAAATGATGTGTTACAGGAACTGCTTGTGAGACATCTATGATAATGAGCTCCCCGTCGTAATTCATGACATTATACTCGCTGAGGTCCCCGTGAACCAACTGCGCTCTCTGGTAGCCCAAGCGGATGTAGCTTAGTATCGTGTTAAATGCTTGCTCCGGCGTATTAGGTTCAACTCCTACCTCACGAATTAGTGGTGCAGGAACGCCATCATATCCTACAAACTCCATAACCAGAATGTTACCGAGAACACGATAGGGGCGTGGTACTCGTACGCCTGCCTCATAAAAGGTCTTCAGATTTTTGAACTCTTTTTTCGCCCATGTGTATATCAGATGACGCGTATCTCTGCGTATTCTACGGAATCGAAAATCTCCTTCAATGTACTTTAACATGCCTTTTCGGAACTCAGCAGTTGCTGTTAGATAGATCTTAACCGCATATTTCGTACCGCTCTTTCCCCGAGCGTAGTATACACGCGCCTCCTTACCTGCACTCACACACCCTTCTATCGTGTTGAGATCCCAGTTGACTATTAATCTGTATAGAAGTAGCATCGTACTGCGATCAAAGACCTCCTCCATGACCTCGAAATCTTCGCTTCGCTTCACTCGTTGACGAACTTCCTTATCGATACGGCGGTCGTGTAGTGCTAGCTTTCTTAGAAGCCTATCCTCATCGAAAGACAAAATTAAGCAAGTTCCTCGGACTCCTCGCTCGGCAAGTACCCCCGCCGCTTAAGCTCTTCAACATGCGCTTCGGGATATCGCCATACTACATCTCCTCGCTTTTCGTACTGGAAATCCCACGGCTCCACTAGTACTACATCTCCCGGCTTAATCCATACGCGACGACGAAGACCGCCTTTAATTCGACAAAGCCGCGTATAGCCATCAGTACAACTAACGATGACCTTATCCTCACCAACCATCTCCTTAACCCAACCCAAGCACTGCCCCTCCGAAGGGAGCACTAGCTCTTGCTTGAGGAACTTCTCAGTGAGGACCTTTCGCTTACCCATCGGCTCTAACAGCGAAGTCTTTTTTATAAGTCTTCCTGAAAATCTAAATCTTCTCTACCGCCGACACAGCACCGCATGCTTCACACACAAGCTCCATACGTCGTTGCTTACGAATGAGTTCCGTATCGGGTGACCCACAGATAGGGCACTTAACGTATCGTCGGAAGAATCCCTGAAGTACAGACTTCAGTGTATCCGGTGGATAACGTGCATGAAGATAGAGCCTTCCCTCCTCCACGCTATACGATGCTCCCAGAGACTTCCCAAAGTATGAAGCTAGAATCCGAGGATCCCGTCGCAGTATTTCACAAATCGCCTTAAAGTTCATGATAACAGTAGATCGACCTTCGTACTCTACTCGCATTTCGGGCAGTTTTAAGCGCTCTGGAGAAACCTGAACTGGCTTAACTTGTTGGAAAGCACGCTCGAGTAGTTGAACGTAGAGCCGATCTACATCCTTCTCGATTTCGCTCACGTCCCCATCTGCCAATCCGAAATATAAGCACGCTGTTCGTCCGTTAACTCGTCGATTTCAACACCGAATGCCTGCAACTTCATGCGTGCAACGTACTCGTCTATCTCCTTCGGAACCGGGTAAACACGTGGCTCTAAGCGTCCTCTATTTCGCCACAAATACTCCACAGACAGCGCTTGGTTCGCAAAGCTCATGTCCATAACCTCAATCGGATGTCCATCTCCACACACTAGGTTAACTAACCGCCCCTCACCAAGCAAGTACAAACGTCGTCCATTGACCAGCCTAAACTCTTGAACACAGGAGCGTACTTCTCGGGTTTCCACAGTAAGTGCTTCAAGATCGCTGATCGATATTTCGACGTTAAAGTGTCCCGCGTTTGCAAGAATCGCTCCATCTTTCATCTGTTCGAAGTGTTCACGACGAATTACATCCCTCACTCCAGTAGCGGTTATGAAAAGGTCACCTATCTTTGCTGCTTTCCGCATCGGCATTACCTGAAACCCATCCATGTACGCTTCCAAAGCCTTCACCGGATCAACTTCGCATACGATAACGCGCGCCCCCATTCCAGCTAACCGACGTGCAATGCCTCTTCCACACCACCCATACCCCGCTACCACTACCGTCTTACCTGCCAAAAGTACGTTCGTCGCTCGCAGTATTCCATCAATGACCGACTGACCTGTTCCGTAGCGATTATCGAACAAAGTTTTCGTCCGCGCGTCGTTTACATCAATAACCGGAATCCGAAGACGACCTTCTCGCTCCATTGCACAAAGTCGCCGCACACCTGTCGTTGTCTCCTCAGTAGCGCCTACTAGGTTCTCAAACACCTCAGAACAACGCGTATGTGCGAAGACTATGGCATCCGCTCCATCATCCACAAGAACACTAGGCTTATGCGAAAGAACCCGATTAATGTTGGTATAATACTCCTCCGTAGTCTCTCCTCTCCACGCATATACGTTTACTTGGTCTAGTGTGTATAGCGCCGCGGCTACCGCATCTTGCGTTGTGAGAGGATTGCACCCTGTTATCGCTATACTCGCTCCCGCTGCAACTAACGTTTCGACGAGAACGGCTGTCTTAGCCTCCACATGTAAAACCATACCAATGCAGATTCCTTCAAGTGGTTGCTCTTGTACAAAACGTTCGCGAATCTTAGCTAAAACTGGCATACGACGACGTGCCCACTCGATACGCCGCCACCCTTCCTCCGCTAAACTAGGGTCTTTTACTTCCCCCGGCATTCCCGTACCTTCGCTACAAGCTCATATGCCATACGCTCCGCGCGCTTCA
>QMWL02000038.1 GCA_003661605.2 archaeon | reverse complement strand
GCAGCGCCGTCGGCCGCGATTACCGTGCCTTCTAGCCAGCGAGGGTCTATGCTCGAAAGGGAAGGACCAGCACCGACTATGGTAACCGTTTGTCCAGCAATTGCAGCAGCGAGAGCTGTCGGCGAAGCAGGTCGTTTAACGAGCTGGACGAGAAGGCGAGCAACGCGTTGGTCCTCTGCTACGGACAGATTGAGCCTTCTAGCGATCCAACGGTATATCGGCAGCCATTCGAAGTAGTGCATAAGCGCTTAGCTGGGCACTAAGAGCGGCCAGCGTGGTAAAAGCTCCTCTGCGCGATCGATTCTGAGGTCTAGTGCGCGTGAGAGGAGTAACAGATGTGCCAGAACATTGTAGCCATCCTCACAGATACGAACTTCACCAGTGGGACCGATGAAAGTTAGAGGACCATCCCATAGGATGGGTTTGAACAGGATGCCGTGTCCAGAGCGGCTCACCTCCCCATATGGGGACAGCTTCTCCGCCAAATACGGAATTAGAAGGTTGACGAGCGAAGGAGGAAGTTCGATGTACCAGTTGAAGGGCACGAGACTTTGCGACTGGTAGGGTTTTAAGAGTTGATGTAGTATAGGGCGGGCGCTTGCAGGAGCGAGTAAAGCAAGTACTGCGTGTTGCTATCCCCTACCTACTCGTTATAGGAGGTGTGATAGGGTTTTGGTACGGACTACGGTTTGTGCTCCACACCCCCTACCCGCTGATGGTTGTAGAATCGGAGAGTATGCATCCCACGCTTGAACGAGGGGATCTGATCGTTGTACAGGGAGTAGACCCTTATGAGATACAGCGGGGTGACGTGATAGTCTACCGTTGGCGCCTTCACGGGAGGGAGGAGCTGATAATCCACCGAGTTGTTGAAATAAACTACACGGAGGATGGAACGCCTCGATTCTTTACCAAGGGGGATAACAACCCACGTCCCGACCCTTGGATTTACCCGGAAGGTATTCCTCCTGAGCGTGTGATAGCGCGATGGACGGGGGTGCGTATTCCCTATCTCGGCTACCTCTCCTTATGGCTTCGCGGACCTACAGCATATCTTCTTATCGCGGTTATTGTTGTAATTGCTATCGTATGGGAGATTTTTGAGGAGATGAAAAAACGAAGGAAGGAGACTTTAGAGGAAGCTCCTGCTGAGGAACAGACCAGTACAATGGAAGGCGAGGGTGCGGCGGAAACGCGGGTCTACACCTAGAGAAACCGCTATGCTGTTAGTTTTAGGATAAGGTTTTAAAAAGGGGTGGCGTTCAGAAACGTGTGGCCGCTAGCCCCTCCTCCCAAACCGCCCACTATCAAGTATAAGATTCCAAAAAGGTACAAGCCGCGTGTACGTGTAGAAAACGTTGTAGCGTCAGTTACGTTAAATCAGCGCGTTGATTTGGAGGCGATCGAAGAAGCGTTTGGGGATAAAGTTCGTTACGATCCTCACGAGTTTCCCGGACTAGTCTTCCGCCTAGAGCATCCTAAGACAGCAACGCTGATCTTCAACTCTGGCAAGATGGTCTGTACAGGAGCGAAGTCCGAGAAGCAAGCACATGAGGCAGTGTATAAGACAGTAGAAGAGCTTCGAAAACAGGGAATCGTAATCAAGGGAGAGCCTATCATTGAGATTCAGAACATCGTCGCGTCAGCAGACTTACACGGTACTTTAGACTTAGAGAAGATCGTGTACATGCTTGAGAACACTATGTACGAGCCTGAGCAGTTTCCAGGTCTGATCTATCGGATGGACGAGCCTCGTGTTGTGATGCTACTGTTTGCTAGTGGAAAGCTGGTGTGTACTGGCGCGCGAACCGAGGCTGACGTATATCGTGCCGTTGAGCTGCTTCAGCAGCAGTTGATTGAAACGGAGACCATAAGCTATGCGAAGGAGGTGAAAGAGTATAACGAACGGCTGGCCAAGAGAGAGAAACGGAAGCGCTAGGACTTCTTCTTCCTCTTCCTTTTCTTTTTCGGTTTTGCGGCTTTAGTAGGTGCTCTGCGAACCGCGCCTTTTCGCACTGACTCCACGTAGTTGAGAATGGTTTCGTATTGCTCTTCGCTAATAGCACCGCGTGCGAAAAGTGCTTCAGCTATCTCCTTAACCGTCATTAGAGGGTGAAGCTGAATTCTATGACGAACGAGTAGCTCGCGTGCCCCCTCTTGCCGATCAATAAGAACAACAGCGTCACGCACCAACCCTCCTTCACTCTTTACACACATAGCGATGTGGTAGATGCTGCGACCAGTGGTGGCTAGATCGTCAAGTACAAGTACCGTGCTTCCTGGTCGAAGCGCACCCTCGAGAAGGCGCTCGCGACCGTGCTGCTTTACCTCCTTTCGCACGTACACGAGAGGCTTGCGGAGGCTGTGAGCTATCGCAGCGGCATAAATGAGACCTGCAGTCGGTATACTAGCAATGTAGTGAAAGCGGTTAACACCGAGTTCGCGTTTGATGAGTGTCTTGTAGATGCGGCATGTAAAGACGAAGAGGTCAGGGTAGCTTGGGATAAGGCGTAAGTCGATGTAGTAGGGGCTGATAGCGCCGCTCGAAAGCATGAATGTGCCGAAGCGGACGGCGCGAATCTTGACTAGAATGTCGATGAAGCGCTCCTTACACTCGGCGAGGGAGAGGGGCATAGCTACCCGAAGGCGTAAACACGGCACTTACCAGGAACCAGCGCTTTGATCTTGTACCTAGATACGATCTTCGCGAACTTCTCGCGAGCGGCAAGAGGTCCGTGATACGGCACAGCCACTTTGGGACGAACAAGTCGTGCGATTTTTGCCCCAGTCTCGGGTGTAACACCCGGTGCTATGCCGACCGGGCAGAAGCAAATGTCTACGTCGAAGCGCTGACCGATATCGCGCATACCTTCGAAGGGCAAGCTATCACTCGTATGGTACACGGTAACTCCATCCTCGGTGATAATCAAGTATGTTACGGGCGTAGCAGCGGGAGGATGGTTGCTGTCGAATACGTGTACGGTGGCGACATCGATATCTACGGTGTCGCCAGGCTCTACTCGCTTGAGATAGGGGTGCTCTTCTTCGAGAAACTCTTCAGACGACCTACGACGCCGCTGAAGATGTATGGATAGCTCTTCCTCAAGTTCTTGGTAGGTTGTAGGGTCAGCTACGATCGAGGGTAAGCGGGTGGTACCGCGCTGAAGCAAGGGAAGCACTTCCTCTTCATCAATCGCATACTCCTGCCGCCAACGCTTGTAGGCAGCCAGCCAGAGCTCACGTACTAGCTCGATGTCAAAATGGTCGGGATGCTCGTGCGTTAGCAGTATACTCTGAGGAGCGGGGAGGTATATGGCGCCGACACCAAAGGGATCTACTACTAGGTAACCAGAGCTGGTCTTCATCACCACTCCTGAGTAGTCGTTAAACCAAGCGAATGCGAGCTGCCCACGTCCAACAGTTGTCGTTGAGAAGAGGGGCTTCATACTGGCAGGCGAAGCATCACGCACCGACAACGTTCTATAAATACCCCGTCACCACTTATAAGCATGCTCTAGAGGTGAGACGTGCGCCTCTGGCTTCCCTACGGACGAACGGAACTGCCGATCGACGTTCCCGATGAAAATCTTGCAGGCGTTCTTGAGAAGGAGCCGCTTCCTGGGCTTACAGATCCGAGGGAAGCTATTATTGCTGCAATGGAAAAGCCGCTCGACAGTCCACCACTTCGAGAACTCGTTCAGCCAGATCATCGCGTTGTGATCGTTGTTGACGATCATACGCGTCCTGCACCAACAAGGACGATGTTACCACCTGTACTGGAGTTTCTCGAGGAGCATGGAGTGCGGAGGGATGCGGTCACGATCCTCTTTGCCTGCGGGAGCCATCGAGCTGTAAAACCAGAAGAAGCAGCTCAGCTCCTAGGTCCAGAGGTTGCTAGCAAGTATCGGTGGGTTTCACACGACGCCCGAGATTACGCCAACTTGGTTTACGTAGGGAAAACCAGTAGAGGAAACGAAGTCTACCTTAATCGCTTGTACGTAGAGGCAGATTGCCGCATCGTTTTAGGGGATGTAGAGTACCACTACTACGCAGGATACGGAGGGGGGCGGAAGAGCGTTCTACCAGGTGTATCGGGTATTCAGACCATCGAGTTTAACCACGCTATGCTTATTCACCCAAATGCACGTATCGGAGTACTCGATGGAAACCCCATTCACGAAGATATGACAGAAGCGGCTAGTCTTTGTCCCCCGCACTTCACGATCAACGTGGTTCAGAACCCGCGGGAGGAGATCGTCGCTGTGTTCGGAGGGCACTTTGACCGTGTTCTACGGGAGGGAGCGAAGGTCGTCGATCGGATGTACAGGGTGGAGGTAGAGGAGCCTGCAGACGTTGTCGTAGTTGCGGCTAATGGGCATCCGCACGACGTGGACTTGTATCAGGCATACAAAGCGCTCCACGTGGCAGCGATGGTGTGCCGAGAGGGAGGCGTTCTCATCTTGGTAGCGGAATGTGGGGAGGGGTATGGAAGCGAGAAGTTTCTCCGCTACATGACTCAGTATCGAAGCGCGAAGGAGTGCGGAGAAGCGCTCCAGCGTAAGTTTGAGCTAGGAGGACATAAAGCGTACTATTTGCTCCAGGTACTGGAGCACTACACGGTGTATCTTGTATCTGCTATGCCGCGGCGGTTAGCTGAAGAAATGTTTCGACTGCGGGTAGCAGATTCGCCGAACGATGCGCTACAGGCAGCTTTCCGCCAAGTCGGTCGGAAAGCACGAGTACTGGTTATTCCAAGAGGTAGTACTACTCTACCCGTTGTTAAAACCAGGTGTGGAGAACGAGGAAGCAGAGGGTAAGCATTAGCGCGTATACGGCTAGTAGTGCTTTCCTACTCTTTGAAAGTGGAGAGACGTCGTCTAGCGGACCAGGGTGTTCGGGTCGCCGGTAGGAGAGGAGGAAGATTATGAGCGCCATTAGCCAGAAGCCTGCTACGACCATTACAATCAGTCCTGCTATTGATGCGATACGATGACCTCGAGACCCTGCGACTGCGCGAATGACGTGACCGCCGTCGAGCTGCCAGACGGGCAGTATGTTTAGGAATGTGATGACGCAGCCGATCCATGCAGCGAAGTGTAGAGGGCTGATGAATACAGGTTGGTTAGGTGATGCAGCAAGAGAGCGAACGATGTCTGTGATTAGTATGAGGAGAAGGGGTTCGTTGGGGAAGTAGCTGGCGGCAGCCGCTCCGCTCAACACCAGCGTTTGCGCTGTAAGGGGGGTTACTGTTGCAGAGAGTGCAACTACAATGATGGCAACACCGATGGTTGCGATAAACCCGCCTACCGGACCGGAGAGCCCTATATCGAATAGTTGATCTCGGTTAACAGCAGGTTCGGTCTGAAAGATTATCGCGCCAAAAGTGCCTATGGGAGGTGGACCCGGTATAAAGTGCGGTTTGGACACCGTTATGCCATGGTAGCGAGAGACGCTGTAGTGCGATAGTTCGTGAAATGCAATGATCGATAGAACGGATGCGGTATAGATTAGGGCAAAGAGGAAGGGAGAAGGGTGTGCTGGGTTTATTATTCTGAAGAGGATCATTGAGGGGCTGCTTCCCAGAATATACCCAGATAGCGCAACCGTACCGATAGTGATGAGCAAGAGGATTAGAGGAAGGTTCCCACCTCGTAAATCGCGTATTATACGAGGGTAGACACGGAGAACAATGCGCTCCCCTTCTCGCCTGAGGGTGGGCATATACCCGCGAACGTAGAGGCGGTTGTACAAGCGGAGGAAGCGTTGCTTGGTATCGCATGGCTCTATGACGAAGACCGGAACCGATTGCTCTACGAAGAACTCACGAACAGGAAATTCACTCATTACCGCGTCTCGGATCTCACGTAGGATCGGACTAGGGAGCACGTACGTCTTTAAACTCGATGTATTTAAGCATGGAATAATGCGGCAAGCAGCTCCAGGCTACACTCTCCGCCCCGTTCAGTATAGGGACTTGGATGCAGTCATTAGCATTAACCGGCAGTGCTTACCTGAGAACTACTCTCGGTGGTTTTTTGAACACCTTGCCGCGACTAACCCTAGGACGTTTCTCGTGGTTGAGCATGGAGGACAGGTTGTGGGGTATGTTATGTGCCGTATGGAACATGGGTTCTCCTATTTTAAGCGAGGTCGCATCGTGAAGAAACTACACATCGTTTCGATTGCGGTACTGCCTGAGCACCGCCGAAAGGGACTTGGGCATGCGCTGATGGTAGAGGCTATGAAAGAAGGGCGTGCGGAGGGAGCTCAGGAGGCTTTCCTTGAGGTCCGCGTTTCTAATACTCCTGCAATCAACCTCTACAAGAAGTTGAACTACAAGATCGTAAGCAGAATAAGCCGATATTACGCTGATGGGGAGGATGCTTACCTTATGGCGATACCTTTAGATGAAGAGCATGCGCCTTACTTAGCTAGCTAAGCAGGTGGATGTTCCCCAGGTACACGTTCTCGAGTCCGGCTTTACGAGCCGCACGAAGGCATGCTTCGGCTAGTCGTCGAGGTGTTGTAGGGAGGTCGGTCATTACGTAGGTGGGGTAGAAGGCTAGCAAAACGTAAGGGATGCGGGGATTTATTGATGCCATAAGCTCAGCGAGCTTTGCAACCTCTTGATCATCGACGTATCCAGGAACAAGAAGTGTGCTTGCTGCAACAACAGGCGGATGGTCGGAGGGCAGCTCGGCATATTGTTGAGCCACAACCTC